>SKQM01000180.1 GCA_007119005.1 Thioalkalivibrio sp. | reverse complement strand
GTCAGGGAAGAGAGAGTGATGGTGCCGAGGAGAGGACTTGAACCTCCACGAGCTTACGCCCACTAGCACCTGAAGCTAGCGCGTCTACCAATTCCGCCACCTCGGCATGAGGATGGACCTTCCGGTCCCGCGCTTCAGGAGCGCGCAATATAGAGTTCTCCGTACGACGTGTCAATCCATGTGAATGTCCCGAATGGAGCGTTGGAAAGGATCCTTTCCACGACTCCGGGGCGAAGAAAAGAGTGAAGGGAATGCCCAGAAAACGCAGCAAACACGTGCCGGTCGATCCGAATTTCGAACGCGAGGCGCAGAAGTACGAGAACCCGATCGCGAGCCGGGAGCTGATCCTGGATCGGCTGGCCGAGGCCGGCAACCCGCTGGCGTTCGAGGAGATCGCTGCCCGGGTGGAGATCGAGAGCGAGGAGCACACCGAGGCACTGCGGCGGCGTCTGCGGGCGATGGAGCGCGACGGGCAGATCCTCTGCAACCGCCGCGGCGCCTACCTGCCCGTGAACCAGGCGGACCTGATCCGGGGGCGGGTGATCGGCCATCCCGATGGCTTCGGCTTCCTGGTTCCGGACGATCAGAGCGATGACCTGTTCCTGTCACCGAGGCAGATGCGCGGTGTGCTCCATGGCGACCGCGTGCTGGGCCGGGTGATGGGGGTAGATCACCGGGGCCGGCGCGAGGGCGGGATCATCGAGATCCTGGAGCGCGGTTCGGAGCAGGTGGTGGGGCGGATCCGGATCGAGGACGGCGTCGGCATCGTCACGCCCGACAACAAGCGCATCACCCACGACATCCTGATCGCCCCGGACGGCCTCGGCGAAGCCGGCGACGATCAGATCGTCGTGGTGCGCATCCGGCCGCAGGCCTCGCGCAAGGCGCGGCTGCGCGGTGAGGTGGTCGAGGTGCTGGGCGAGCACATGGCGCCCGGCATGGAGATCGACATCGCGATCCGCGCGCACGGCCTGCCGTTCCAGTGGCCCGACGAGGTCACCGCCGCCGCCGACCGGTTCGGGGCCGAGGTGCCGGCCTCCGCTCGGAAGGGACGCCTGGATCTGCGCAAGAAGCCGCTGGTCACCATCGACGGCGAGGATGCCAGGGATTTCGACGACGCGCTGTTCTGCGAGGAGATGGACGGCGGCTGGCGGCTCTGGGTGGCGATCGCCGACGTGTCGCACTACGTGGAAAAAGACGGGGCGCTGGATCAGGAGGCCCGCAACCGCGGGACCTCGGTGTATTTCCCGAAGCAGGTCATCCCGATGCTGCCGGAAGTTCTGTCCAACGGCCTGTGCTCCCTGAACCCCGAGGTCGAGCGCCTGTGCATGGTCTGCGAGATGGAGATCGGCCGGCGCGGTGCCCTTCGCGCCTACCGTTTCCACGAAGGCGTGATGCGCTCGCACGCCCGCCTGACCTACACCGAGGTTGCGGCGATGCTGGTGGACGGCGACCCGGGGCTCCGGCAGAAGCACGCGGCATTGCTGCCGCACCTGGAACGTCTGCACGCGGTGTTCACTGCGCTGCACGCGGCGCGCAACCGGCGCGGCGCGATCGATTTCGATTCCACCGAGACCCGGATCGAGTTCGGGCCGGAGCGCAAGATCGAGCGCATCGTGGCGGTGGAGCGCACGGATGCGCACCGACTGGTCGAGGAGTGCATGATCTCGGCCAACGTCTCGGCGGCCCGCTTCCTGAAGAAGCACAAGCTGCCGACACTTTTCCGCCTGCACGACCAGCCCCCCACAGAGAAGATCGACGATCTGCGCGACTTCCTGTCCGGCGTCGGCCTGACTCTCGAAGGTGGGGACGCACCCACGCCGGCGCACTACTCGGCGGTACTGCGCGCTGCGGCGGACCGGCCGGACAAGCAGTTGATCGAGACGGTCGTGCTGCGCTCCCTGAGCCAGGCCGTGTACGGGCCCAGCCTGAGTGGGCATTTCGGGCTGGCACTGGAAGACTACGCGCACTTCACCTCGCCGATCCGGCGTTATCCCGACCTGCTCGTCCACCGCGGTATCCGCCACCTGTTGCGCAAGGGCAAGACACCGGGCTTCGCCTATTCGCACAGCGACATGGAGACCCTCGGTGAGCACTGCTCGATGACCGAGCGCCGGGCCGACGACGCCACCCGCGATGCGATCGCCTGGCTGAAGGCCGAGTACATGGAAGACAAGGTGGGCGAGGTGTTCGACGGGGTGGTCTCGGGCGTCACCGGGTTTGGCCTGTTCGTCGAGATCGTCGACGTCTTCATCGACGGTCTGGTCCACGTGACCAGTCTCGACAACGATTTCTACCACTTCGACCCGATTCGCCACCGGCTGACCGGCGAGCGCGGGGGGCGGGTGTTCCGGATCGGGGACCGGCTGCGCGTGCAGGTGATCCGCGTGAGCCTCGACGACCGCAAGATCGATCTGCGCCTCGTGGACGATGCGCCGCCCGGGGGGGCTGCCAGGCCCCACGGGAAACCGGCGGGTGCAGCGAAGAAGGCGGCGGAGCCGTCGCCGCGGCGCGGATCCAGGCGGCGGCGTCCCCGGGGCGACGAACCGGGATCCGATCGCGGAACCGAAGGTTCGGCTCCGAAGCCCCGGACACCGGAGGCGAAGCGGTCAGTGGAGCCCGCCGCTGCCGCGCAGCCCGATCCTGGCGCACGCGCGTCGCGGCGGCGTGACCGGGGCGTTGGAAAAACTGACGGCAGTCAAGCTGCGACTTCGCCGGTGCCCGATCGGACCTCGCGGACGGAGGCGGAGCCCGCTGCAGCCTCAGGTGCCGAGCCTGCCGCGCCCGATGGCCAGTCACCGCGGCGCCGCCGCCGTCGTGCCCAGCCCGAGGGCGAGGTGGCGCTGCTGATCCGGCCATCGGGAAGGCCGAAGACGGGTGCCGGCCCGACCGACCCGGCTGTCCGGCCGACTACCGAGGCCGGGGAGACAGGTGGTGACGGTTCCGGGCGCAGGCGGTCGAGTCGGCGGAGGCGCCGCGATTCGTGAGCCGCGACGAAGTCGTTGGCGGGCTGCACGCGGTCGAGGCGCTGCTCGCGCACGCGCCGGAGCGGATCAAGCGCCTGCAGGTCGCGGCGGATTCCAGCGACGCCCGACTGGCAGGCATCGTCGCGCGCGCCCGGACGCTGGGGATCAGTGTCGAGCCGTTGCGCCGGCCCCGGCTCGACCGGGCGCACGAGGGCCTCAACCACCAGGGCGTGGTGGCGTTCACGCTGCCGCGGCCACGCGCCGGGGAGTCGGAGCTTGCGGGTCTGGTGGCCAGCGGTGGAGATCTCTTCCTTGCACTCGACGGGGTGACCGATCCGCATAACCTCGGGGCATGCCTGCGCAGTGCGGATGCGGCCGGTGCCCGTGCGGTGATCGTGCCGCGGGACCGGAGCGCGGCACTGACACCGGCGGCCGCGAAGGTCGCCTCCGGTGCCGCTGAGACCATGCCTCTGGTGGCCGTGGTGAATCTCGCACGCACGCTGCGCGAGCTGCGTGACGCCGGGCTGTGGGTCGTCGGTCTGGCCGGCGACGTCGATGCGCCGCTCTACCGCATCGACCTGACGCTGCCGACGGTGCTGGTGCTGGGCGCGGAGGGCGAGGGACTTCGCCGCCTGACGCGGGAGAACTGTGATCTCCTCGCCGCGATTCCGATGGCCGGCAGTGTGGGCAGCCTGAACGTCTCGGTGGCGGCAGGTGTGGCCCTGTTCGAAGCCGTGCGCCAGCGTTCCGCCACCGGAGTCGGCACGTAACCGGACTAATGATCAGCGCAACCCGCGCCATCCCGACGGGCAAAAGCGCGAACGTCATAGGGAGTGCGGTCCGCGCTTGTGCCGAGCCCCCGGATCGCCTACCATTCCGCTCTTTTCTCGCCGGTTTCGGCGACTTCTTGCCTCACCGACGGGGCCGGCCATCCACAGGATGGTCGGCCACGGACGGGAGGCTGTTACCCGTAAGGAGTGAAGTGTATGCGTCATTACGAAGTCGTGTTCATGGTCCACCCGGACCAGAGCGAGCAAGTTCCGGCCATGATCGAGCGTTACCGTGGCATCGTCGAGGCCCAGGAAGGCGTGGTGCACCGTCTCGAGGACTGGGGTCGCCGCCAGCTGGCCTACCCGATCCAGAAGCTGGTGAAGGCCCACTACGTGCTGATGAACGTGGAGGCGGGCGAAGAGGCCGTCGAGGAACTCGTCAGTGCCTTCCGGTTCAATGACGCCGTGCTGCGGCACCTGGTGATGCGCATGGAAAAGGCGGAGACCGAAGCCTCGCCGCTCGCCAAGGGGCGCGAGGAGGAAGAGAGCGCGAAGAGTCGCGGCCGCCGCGCCGAGCGCGATGACGACGAGGACGAAGAGGAAGAGGTCGGCGCCCGTCGCTCCTGACCCGGTCCCCGTCACCCGTTTCCTTCAAATTCATTTCCAGGAGTCATCGCCATGGCCCGTTTTTCCCGTCGTCGCAAGTACTGCCGCTTCACCGCCGAAGGCATCGAGTACATTGATTACAAGGACCTGAACCTGCTCAGGAACTTCATCACCGAGACCGGCAAGATCGTACCCAGCCGGGTCACCGGTACCAGCGCGAAGTACCAGCGTCAGCTGGCGACTGCCGTGAAGCGCGCCCGATTCCTGGCCCTGCTCCCGTACACCGACAACCAGTTCTGATACCCGCAGGAGCGCAGGGGACGCCAATGCGCGTATTGGCCGACTTTGCCATGCAGGGCCGCTGGCGTGCCGTGGGCGCGGCGGCGGGCCTGGGTGTGCTCGGCATCTTCATTCCGCCGATCGCGATCCTCAGCGGCGCGGTGGTGGCGCTGGTGGCCCTGCGGCTCGGCATCGCGCAGGCGCTGTTCGTCGCCGGTTTCGCCGCCCTGATCCTGGGGGCCCTCGTGTTCGCGATGATGGGCGGCTCGCCGCTGATCGGCATCATGGCCGGCATTGCGCAGTGGTTGCCGGTGGCCGCGATGGCCGAGGTTCTGCGCCAGTCGGTGTCGTGGCGCGCGACGCTGTCCATGGCCGCGCTGGTCGTCGGCGGGCTGGTGCTGATGGCTCGGCTGCTGGTGCCTGATCTGGAGGGCGCCTGGGTCGCCGCGGGTCGGGAGATGCTGGCGCCGTTCGTCGACAGTGGCGGCGTGGAAATGGAAAACCTCGAAGCCGCGCTGACCACCATTGCTCCGTTCCTGACGGGGATGCTGGCGGGGATCTTCCTGCTCAGCATGGTGCTCAGCCTGGTGATCGCCCGCTACTGGCAGGCCCTGCTGTTCAACCCCGGCGCCTTCGGGCCCGAGTTCCGCGAGCTGCAGCTGGGCCGCAACCTCGCGATCGTGGTCGTCGTGCTGGCGCTGTTCGGGCAACTGGCGGATGTCCCCCTGGCGTTGGAACTGGCCTTCATCCTCGGGGTGCTGTTCTTCATTCAGGGGCTGGCGGTGATGCACGCGCTGACCCACGCGCAGGGCATGAGCAACTTCTGGCTGGTTGGCATGTATGCTCTGATGGTGCTGGCGTTGCCGCAGATGTTCCTGCTGGTCGCCGCGCTCGGTGCGATCGACGGTGTCGCCCGCCTCCGGGAGCGGTTTCCCGCGCGGGACCGGAACGAACCGGACTGAACCGTTCGAAGGTTCGCGTGTACACTTTGCGCAACCGGTGTGGATTCATTCAACGCTTTACAGGAAAACCAAGATGGAAGTCATTCTGCTGGAAAAGATCGACAATCTGGGCGGCCTCGGCGACAAGGTCCGCGTGCGTCCGGGCTACGCCCGCAACTATCTGCTCCCGCAGGGCAAGGCCAAGTTCGCCACAGCGGAGAACATCGCCGAGTTCGAGGCCCGGCGTGCCGAACTGGAGCGGGCTGCCGCCGAGGCGCTGGCCGCTGCGGAGGCGCGTCGCGAATCGCTTGCCGGGATGGTGATCGAGATGAAGGCGAAGGCCGGAAGCGAAGGCAAGCTGTTCGGGTCGATCGGGCCCGGCGACATCGCGGATGCGGTGACCGCGCGCGGCGTCGAGGTGGAGAAGCGCGAGGTGCGCCTCCCCGAAGGACCGCTGCGCCAGGTCGGCGAGTACGAGATCGAACTGCATCTGCACGCCGATGTGAACGCGGAGATCCGCATCATCGTGATCGGCGAGGAGTGAGCGGACGCGGGTGCCGGCCTGCCACCCGGCCGGCATCACCGTTCGTCTCTAGTTCAAGGCGTTCATGACCCAGGCTTTTCGCGTACCACCGCATTCGCTCGAGGCCGAGCAGTCGGTTCTCGGTGGCCTGATGCTGGACAACGACGCCTGGGACCGAATCGCCGACCGAATCGGGGCGGAGGATTTCTACCGCCACGATCACCGCCTGATCTTCCGCGCGATCGCCGCGCTGGCGGAACGCAACGCGCCGTTCGACATGGTGACGGTCGCGGAGCAGTTGCAGCACACCGGGGAACTGCAGGACGCTGGCGGGCTCGCCAACCTCGGGCAGCTCGCAAGCCAGACCCCCAGCGCGGCGAACATCAAGGCCTATGCGGACATCGTCCGTGACCGCTCGATCCTGCGCTCCCTGATCTCGGTCGGCACCGAGGTCGCGGATTCGGCCTTCACTCCGGAGGGCCGCCCGACCCGAGAACTGCTCGATCTCGCCGAACAGAAGGTGTTCTCGATCGCCGAGCGCGGCACCCGGGGTACCCAGGGTTTTCGCGGCATGAAGCCGCTGCTGGCCGCTGCGGTGGAGCAGATCGAGCACCTCTACGAGACCAAGAGTCCGATCACCGGGATCGCCACCGGGTACCAGGATCTCGACGAACTCACCTCCGGCCTGCACCCCGGCGATCTCGTGATCGTCGCCGGACGGCCCTCGATGGGCAAGACCTCGTTCGCGATCAACATCGCCGAATACGTGGCGATCAAGACGTCGAAGCCGATTGCGGTGTTCAGCATG
>SKQM01000201.1 GCA_007119005.1 Thioalkalivibrio sp. | reverse complement strand
TCGAGGTGCACATGGAGAACGGCGTGCTCACGATCCGCGGCGAGCGCAGGCACGAGACCACGGAGGAGCGGGAGAACTACAAGCGTGTCGAGCGGGTGCGCGGCAGTTTCTTCCGACGCTTCGCGTTGCCCGATACCGCGGATTCCGACAACATTTCCGCTCGTTGCCAGAACGGTGTGCTCGAGGTCAGGATTCCGAAGCAGGCCAAGGTGCAGCCGCGCCGGATCTCGGTGGAAGGCTGACCGGGCCGCGTTGCCGGATCCGTTCTGAGTGGCGCGCCGTCCGCATGGCCGGGCGGCGCGCCGAACGCGTTGAGCCGGGGTGCGCCGGGCTCGCGCGTGGATGTCTGGCGTTACGAATCGCGCGCAGCACAAACGAATCGGCAGGCTGACGGGACCGGCTATGGAATTCAAGGATTACTACAGGATTCTGGGCGTACCGCGTTCGGCCAGCCAGGACGACATCAAGAAGGCCTACCGACGGCTGGCGCGCAAGTACCACCCCGACGTCAGTTCGCAACCCGACGCCGAGGTCCGTTTCAAGGAGATCAACGAGGCCAACGAGGTGCTCGGCGACCCCGAGCGGCGCGGTGCCTACGACCGTCTGGGTGCAAACTGGCGGGCCGGTCAGGAATTCCGGCCGCCACCCGGCTGGGCGGGCCGCGCAGCCGGCGGGCCTGGAGGCGGGCAGGGTTTCGATGGTTTCTCGGATTTCTTCGAGTCCCTGTTCGGCGGTCGTTCCGGCGCGCGCCGCCGCGCTGCGGGCTTCCAGATGCGCGGTGCGGACCGTACCGGTATTGCCGAGATCACGCTGGACCAGGCCCTGCACGGGACCGAGGTGACCGTGAACGGCGGGTCGGGCGAGTCCCGCCGGGTGCGGATTCCTCCCGGTGCGCATAACGGCACGCGCCTGCGGGTGCGCGGCCAGGGCGAGCCGGGCGCAGGGTCCGGGACGCCGGGTGACCTGCTGCTGGAGATCCGCGTGCGCCCGGATCCGCGTTACCGGCTGGAGGGCCGGGACCTGCACCGGGACATGCCGATCACGCCATGGGAGGCCGCGCTCGGGGCGAGCATCGAGGTGCCGACCCCGCAGGGCATGGTGCGCCTCAGGATTCCGCCGGGCACGCAGTCGGGCAAGGTGATGCGCCTGAAGGGCCGCGGGCTCCCCGGCAAGACTCCGGGCGATCTCTACCTGCGGCTGATGATCGAGGTTCCGCCCGCGGACGAGGCGGGTCAGTGGTACGAGGAGATGGCGAAGACCTCGGGTTTTCGCCCCCGGGCCCGTCTGCGGCCCTGAGAATCCAGCCGGATCGGGCCGCTCAGTGCCCGGGGGTGTTCTGCTCGACCCAGCGCTCGGTGCCGTCCGTCAGCCGTTCGCGCTTCCAGAACGGGGCCTCGTGCTTCAGGCGTTCCAGGATCTCGGCGCAGGCGTCGCGTGCCGCGACGCGGTGCGCGGACCATACGGCGACCAGCACCAGCGTCTCGGAGGGATCGACCGCGCCCACGCGGTGAGCGACCTCGCAGGTGATCGACGGCCACCGCGCTTCGGCTTCCGCGACGATGCGCTCCAGTTCGCGTTCGGTCATGCCCGGGTAGTGTTCCAGGAACATCGCCCGGATGTCCTCGGCCTCGTTGAAATCGCGCATGCGCCCGGCAAACACGCTGCAGGCGCCCAGGCGTTCCAGCGGCAGCTGCCGCTCGCGCTCCCGTACCAGTGCCCAGGGGTCGAAGGGGTGGTCGAACAGCCGGACCGCCACGCCTCTAGCCTCCGGTCACCGGCGGGAAGAAGGCCACCTCGTCGCCATCGGCGACCGGCGTGTCGAGGCGCGCATGCGCCTGGTTCACCGCCGCCATCAGGCGGGCGGGAGGGTCGCCGTGCAGGTGACGCCAGAGGTCGCCCACGGTCTGCAGTTCCCCGGTGGCCGCGACCTCGTCGCGTTCGCGCCCGAGGTCTTCGCGCAGGCGTGCGAAATACTGGACGGTGATCGTCACTTTAAGGCCCCTACACAATAGCGGGTCGGTCCCGCATTATAGCCCCATGACCGAGTTCACACATTTCGACGCTTCCGGACAGGCCCACATGGTCGACGTCGGGGCAAAGCCCGTGACCCATCGTGTCGCGGTGGCGGAGGGACTCATCCGCATGCAGCCGGATACTGCGGCCCGGATCCGCGCCGGCGACCACCGCAAGGGGGACGTGCTGGGCGTCGCGCGGGTCGCCGGGATCATGGCGGCGAAACGCACCGGCGATCTGATCCCGCTGTGCCACCCGATCGGGCTCACCCGTGTCGCGCTGGAGCTGGAGACCGGCGCGGATCACGTGCACGCCCAGGCGACCTGCGAGGTGCAGGGCCAGACGGGTGTCGAGATGGAGGCGCTGGCGGCCGTGACGGTGGCGCTGTTGACGGTTTATGACATGTGCAAGGCGGTCGACCGGGGCATGCGGATCGAGGGCGTCCGGCTGCTCGAAAAGCACGGCGGACGCAGTGGCAGCTGGTTTGCGGAAACCCGCGCGGGAGAAACGGAATGAAATGGATCGTGCGTTTGCTGGGGCTGCTCGGCGTCCTCGTGCTGCTGACGGTGATCGTCGGCATCTATCTGGTGGTGACCTTCGATCCCAATGCCTACAAGGACCGGATCGAGTCCAGGGTGGCGGAGGTCACCGGGCGCGAGCTGACGCTTGCCGGCCCTATCGAGCTGACCCTGTTCCCCTCTCTTGGGCTGCGGCTGGAGGGCGCGCGTCTCGCCAATGCCGAGGGTTTCGGAGCAGAGCCGTTTGCCGATCTGCGCGTGATCGACCTGGCGGTCGCCGTTCGGCCGCTGCTCCGCGGCGAGATCGAGGTGCAGCGCATCGAGGCCGACGGCGTGACTTTCCGGCTCGCACGGGACGCCGGTGGCCGCAGCAACTGGGATGATCTGCTGGAGCGGATGGACGCTGCGAGAGGCGAAATGGTGGATACGGCGCAGGGGAACTCCGCACCGGCAAGTCCACCGCGCTTCGCGTTGGACGATCTGCAGATCGCGGGACTCGATGTGACCGACCTGCGGGTCGAATGGGACGACCGGTTGACCGCAACGCGCGTGCTCCTCGCTCCGGTGAACCTGCAGTTGCGGGGGTTCCGGCCCGGCTTTGAGACACCCGTGAAGCTGGATGCCTCGGTGCGCGCCGAGCAGGCGGATGCCGCGCCGGTAGAGGCGGATCTGCGCCTGAACGCACTGCTGAACGCCGATGTGGTGGCGAACCGCTACGCGCTGCGCCGGGTCCGCTCCGAGTTCGACCTGCGCCACCCGGCGCTGGAGCCGCAGGCCAGCGTGCGGCTCGAGACCGACCTGGTACTGGATCTGGAGCAGTCGGTGGCCAAGGCTGAGCGCCTGTCCGCGTATTTCTCCGATCTCAACCTCACCGGCACAGTCGAGATTCGCGGCCTGGACGAAGAGGCGCCCTCGCTGCGGGCCGAACTGCGCAGCAACACGTTCAGCCCCCGCGCGCTGCTCGCGAGCCTGGGTCTCGACGCTCCGGAGACCACGGATCCGGAAGTCCTCACCCGGATGGCGCTGGATCTGCTGGTATCCGGCAGTCCGCAGCGCCTGGAAGTGAATCCCTTGCTGTTGACGCTGGACGACTCCAGCCTGCGCGGGGAGGCTGGTCTGGATCTTGGCGGTGCTCGCCCCATGGTGCGCTTCGAGCTTGCTGGTGATCGCCTCGACGTCGACCGCTACCTGCCGCCGGAGGTCGAGCAGGCCCGAACGGCGGAAGTGCCGGACGTGCCGGGGGTTCCAGCGGAGGACATCCCCATCGATCTGCCGGCGGCAATGATGCGCGCCTTCGATCTCGACGGCCGGCTGCGTCTCGGCGGGCTGAAGCTCCTCGGGCTCGCGCTCGAGGACATCGAACTGACACTGCGCGCTCGTGACGGCGAGTGGCGCCTGGAGCCGTTGACCGGCAATGGCTACCAGGGCCGCCTGGAGGCCCGCGCCACCGTCGACGCCCGCGGCGCGGTGCCCCGCTACACGGCCGCGATCGACCTGCGTTCAGTGGCCATCGCACCCTTGCTCGAGGCGTTGCTGGAGGAGGAATCGAAGCTGCTCGGCACCGGCAATCTTGCGCTGGACATTCGCGCCGCCGGCGCCAGCGTGAACGCGCTGACCTCGAGCCTGAACGGTCAGGGCGAGATGCGCTTCAGCGACGGCGCGGTACGCGGCATCAACGTCGCACGCATCATCCGTCAGGCCGATGCGCGGCTGCGTGGCGAGACGCCGGAGGAGGACGACGAGCCCAACGAGACCGATTTCGCCGAGCTCGGGGGCAGTTTCCAGATCCGCGACGGCGTGGTGCAGAACGACGACCTTGTCGCCAACTCGCCTCTGCTGCGCGTGGCCGGCCGTGGCTCGGCCGACCTCCCTGCGCGCGAGATGAACTACCGACTCGACACCACGCTGGTCGCGACGATCGAGGGCCAGGGAGGACGCAGTCTTGAGGAACTGCGTGGCCTGACGCTGCCGATCCGGATCAGCGGCACGTTCTCGGAGCCGCGGTTTCGGCTCGACCTCGAAGAGGTCCTGCGCGAGCGGATCGACCAGCGCCTGAGGCGCGAGGGCGAACGGCTGCAGGAACGGCTTCTGGAACGGCTCGGCGTGGGCGAGGGTGGTGACGCACAGCAGGATGCGGCTCCCGAGCCCCGGGATGCGGATCCCAGAAGCCTCGAACAGCAGATCGACCGCTTGCGCGATTTCGGCCGCAGTCTGCGCTAACGATGCTGCGTGGCGGGTGGCTTCTGCCCTGGCTGCTCGTGTCCGCGCTGCTGCTGGCTCCGGATGCCGTCGCCGAACCCGACATCGAGGTCAGTTTCGACGGTTCGCGGCTGGAGTTTCGCTTCGACGCTGTGATGCTGGCTCCGGCGGAACACGTCGAGGCCATCGTGCACGACTTCTCGCGGCTGGACCGCGTGCTGCCGCTGGTGGTGGAGAGCCGCTCGCTGGGTGCGGTCGACGAGGGTGTCGAGCGGATCGCCACGCGGATGCGCGGGTGTGTCCTGTTCATCTGCAAGGAGATCGACCATGTCTTCGACGTGCGCGCGGTACGCGGGGGATGGTCGTCGAGCGTCACAGTGCCGGAACTCAGCCGGGTGCGCCGGGGGCACTTCTCCTGGCTGATCGAGCCGGGCCCCGGAAATCGCGCACACTCGCGCATGCAGCTGTACGGTTACCTCGAGCCCGACTTCTCCGTGCCGCGTCTGCTGGGTCCCGCACTGGTGCGTATGTGGGTGCGCTCGGAACTCGAGAACAGCGTCGCCCGCATCGAGCGCGCGGCCCTGGCGCTCGGTGAGGCGCGGGCTCTGGCCGCGGGGGCGCGGTGAGCGGATTCGCGACCCGATTGCTGGACTGGTTCGATGCACACGGTCGTCATGACCTGCCCTGGCAGCATCCGCGCACTGCCTACCGCGTCTGGGTTTCCGAAATCATGCTGCAGCAGACGCGCGTCGAGACCGTGATTCCCTATTTCCTGTCGTTCATGGACCGTTTTCCGGACGTTCGGGCACTGGCCATGGCGCCGGCGGACGAGGTCCTGCACCTGTGGGCGGGCCTTGGCTATTATGCGCGGGCCCGCAACCTGCAGCAGGCGGCACGGCTTCTGGTGGAACGACACGGCGGCGAATTGCCCGCGGAGCCTGCTGCGCTGCAGGCCCTCCCGGGCATCGGGCGTTCCACCGCCGCCGCCATCCTCGCGCAGGCCTTCGGGCAGGCCGAAGCGATTCTGGACGGCAACGTGCGGCGGGTGCTGGCCCGGCACGCGGGGGTCGATGGCTGGCCCGGCAGTCCGGGCGTGCAGCGGCGCCTGTGGTCCCTCGCGGAAGCGCGCGTGCCCGGGTTCCGCATGGCCGATTACACCCAGGCGATCATGGACCTCGGTGCCACGGTTTGTACCCGCGGGCGGCCCGACTGCGGACGGTGCCCGGTTGCCGCCGACTGCGTCGCGCTCGCCCAGGACCGGGTTGCCGAGCTGCCCACACCGCGGCCGGGCAGAGCGCTGCCGGTGCGGACGCGCTGGGCGGGCCTGCTGCGCTCGCCAGAGGGTGTCTTCCTCGAGCGCCGCCCGGCATCCGGCATCTGGGGCGGGCTTTACAGCCTGCCCGAACGCGACGACGCGATGGAGTTGCGCGACTGGATCCTGTCGCGCTGGCCCGCCGCGCAGCCGATCAAGCTTCCCGTTGACCGCATCGGGCACGTGTTCAGCCATTACCGCCTGGACCTGCGCATCCTGCCGTTCCGGCTCCCGCCCGGGGCATGCGGGATCATGGATGGGGAACAGGCGATCTGGTATAACTCGCGACTCCCGGTGCGGGTCGGGTTGCCGGCCCCGATCGAACGTTTTCTGAGAGAGCAGGGGAATCCCGAATAATGGCGAGAACCGTGAACTGCGTGTATCTGGGTCGCGAGGCGGAAGGTCTGGCGTACCCGACCTACCCTGGCGAACTGGGCAAGAAGATTTACGCCAACGTGTCCAAGGAGGCCTGGCAGGCCTGGATGAAGCACCAGACCATGCTGATCAACGAGTACCGGCTGAGTCCGGTGGAGCCCAAGGCGCGCAAGTTCCTCGAAGAAGAAATGGAGAAGTTCTTCTTCACGGGTGGCTCGCAGCGGCCCGAGGGCTACGTGGATCCCGATCAGGGGAAGTGATCCGGGGTTCTCCCGGTGCTGTCGCGCCGCATCTGCTTGACGCCCGCCGGCCTTGCCGGTTTAATACCGCCCTTCGCTCGATCGGTCTCACAGCCGTTCTGCGGCCAGGTAGCTCAGTTGGTAGAGCAGGGGATTGAAAATCCCCGTGTCGGCGGTTCGATTCCGTCCCTGGCCACCACTTATTTCAAGATTGGGCCCGCTGCGTGCGGGCCTTTTCTTGTCCGCGCAACGCCACCGGTGGTGGCTGGCCGGGTGAATGAGCGGGGTGAATCTGGATGGGCAAGCAGAAGGAACCGGTGACCCCGGCGGTACGGGTGCTGCGGGCCG
>SKQM01000160.1 GCA_007119005.1 Thioalkalivibrio sp. | reverse complement strand
GGCCAGTTGCTTGCCGAGCTCGACGCCCCACTGGTCGAAGGCATTGATCCCCCACAGGGTCGCGAGCAGGTAGATCTTGTGCTCGTAGAGTGCGATCAGCGCCCCGAAACTGCCCGGGTCCAGCCGCTCCAGCAGGATCAGGGTGCTCGGACGGTTGCCGGGGAAGCTGCGGTGCGGCGCGAGCCGGGCGATTTCCGACTCCGGAAGACCTTCGGCGGACATCTCCGCGGCGGCCTCGGCAGCGGTCTTGCCGTGAGCGAGCGCCTCCGCCTGCGCGACCAGGTTGGCCAACAGGATCGGGTGGTGACCCGGCAGTGCATGCGCGGGCTGCGCCACCCCGATGAACTCGGTCGGCTCCCAGCGCGTTCCCTGGTGCAGCAGCTGGTAGAAAGCGTGCTGGCCGTCAGTCCCGACGGCCCCCCAGACCAACGGCCCGGTGTCACGCTCCACGGGTGAGCCGTCGAGACGAACGCCCTTCCCAAGGCTCTCCATTTCGGCCTGCTGCAGGTAGGCGGGCAGGAGCTTCAGGCGCTCGTCGTAGGGCAGCACGACCCGCGCGCAGGCGCCGAGCAGATTGTGGTTCCAGATATCCACCAGCGCCATGCGCAGCGCCGCGTTCGTCCCCGGCTCCCGGCTCTCCAGCACGTGCCGGTCCATTGCATGCGCACCCGCGAGAAACGCCCGGAAGCCGTCCATGCCGAGGTAGAGCGCGACGGAAAGCCCGATGGCCGACCACACCGAGTAGCGGCCGCCGACCCAGTCCCAGAAACCGAACATGTTGCGGGTATCGATACCGAATTCCGCGACCCGGCCGGCGTGCGTGGAGACCGCGACGAAATGACGCGCAACGGCCTCCGGGTGATCGGTGTGCCGGAGAAGCCAGGACCGCGCCGACCGGGCATTGGTCAGGGTCTCCTGGGTCCCGAAGGTCTTGGACGCAATGATGAACAGCGTGGTCTCCGGATCCGACTCGCGCAGCACCGCGTCGAGCGCGGTGCCGTCCACGTTGGAGACGAAGTGCATCTGCAGGGGCCTTCCCTCGACCGTCCTGGCCGCGTGGGCGGCCAGCGCGGCGCACACCATGCGCGGGCCCAGGTCGGACCCGCCGATGCCGATATTGACCACGCTGCGGATCGGCCGACCCGTGTAGCCGACGTGGCGGCCGTCGTGCACCCGCTGGACCAGCGCCTCCATCGCACCCAATACCGCGTGCACGTCGGGAACGACTTCGTGGCCGTCGATCCGGCAGCTGGCGTCTGGCGGCAGGCGCAGGGCCATGTGGTGGGCCGCCCGATCCTCGGTGGTGTTCACGTGTGCCCCTTCCCACTGGCGGCGCAACGCGGCAGCCCAGCCGGCATCATCGGCGAATGCGTAGAGCGCCTCCCAGGCCCCGGCGTCGAGTCGCTGGCGGGACCAGTCGAGACGCAGACCGCCGACGCTCAGCACATCGCGCCAGACGCGGTCCGGATCGCCGGCCAACAGCTCACGCAGGGAGACCGCGCTGAGGCGGTCGCGGGCGGCCGTCAGCTGAGGCCAGTGGGAAGAGGCATGTTCGGACTGCGGCACGGGGGCTCCTCGGGTCTGCGCCGACGGGCAGAAAATGGCAGGACGCCTTAAACTACAATGCCCGGTCCGGCCACACAACGCGTTTCTGGAGTCTCCATGCGCATCCTGTTTGCCAGCAGCGAAGCCTACCCCCTCGCGAAGACCGGCGGACTCGGCGACGTGAGCTCCAGTCTGCCTGCCGCACTGAAGCGCCGCCGCCACGACGTCCGCCTGGTGCTGCCCGCCTACCCACGCGCGGTCAGCCGCCTGGCCGACGCGACCCGGCTCCCCGGACCCGCGGATGCACCGTGGAGCCTGATTCAGGGCTACCTCCCTGGCACCTCGGTGATGGTCTACCTGGTCGACTGGCCGATGTATTTCGAACGTGATGGTGACCCCTACCGGGCCACGGACGGCAGCGACTGGCCGGACAATCCGCATCGCTTCGCCGCGTTCGCCAGGGCGGTCGCGGCGCTGGCCGTAGACGAAGCGCAGCTGGGCTGGGCACCCCAGGTCCTGCACCTGAACGACTGGCAGACCGGCCTGGTGCCGGTCTTCCTCCGCGGGCACCCGCAACGGCCGCCGACCGTCTTTACCATCCACAACCTCGCCTACCAGGGCCTGTTCCCCGGATCCATCCGCCACGCGCTGGGCCTGCCGGAGGATCTCTGGAACCTGGATGCCCTGGAGTTTCACGGCCTGCTGTCGTTCATGAAGGGCGGACTGATCTTCTCCGACCTGATCACCACCGTGTCACCCACCTACGCGCGCGAGATCCAGGCGCCGCAGTCCGGCATGGGCCTCGACGGCGTGCTGCGCGCGCGCTCGGCCAGCCTGCACGGCATCCTGAACGGCGTCGATTACCGCGAATGGAACCCGGAGCGTGACGGCTATCTCGAGGCGCATTACAGCGCGGACGACCTGTCCGGCAAGGCGCTGAACAAGGCTGCGCTGCAGCGTGATCTGCACCTGCCGGTCCGGGAAGACCTGCCGCTGATCGGCCATGTCGGCCGGATGGTCGAACAGAAGGGGATCGACCTGCTGCTGGAGGCATGCGCGCCGTTTCTCGCGGAAGGCCGGATGCAACTGGCGCTGGTCGGCAGCGGCGAACGGCGCTTCGAGGACGCCGCACGCGCGCTCGCCGCGGCCCATCCGCAGCACTGCAGCGTGGTCATCGCCTACAACGAGACCCTTGCCCACCGGATCGAGGCCGGTTCGGATGCTTTCCTGATGCCCTCGCGCTTCGAACCCTGCGGCATGAACCAGATGTACAGCCTTCGCTACGGGACGCCTCCCATCGTGCACGCAACCGGCGGCCTGGTGGACACCGTGATCGACGCAAACCCCGTGACCCTTCGGGAAGGGACCGCCACCGGCTTCTGTTTCGTTCCCGAGAGCGCGGCCGCGCTCACCGGCGCGATCGAACGGGCGCTGGGGCTGTTCAACGAACCGGGGCAGGAGCGCTGGCGCAAGGTGATGCGCAACGGCATGGTGCGCGACTTCGGCTGGAACCAGAGCTCCGCCGCCTACCTGGACCTGTACCGCAGCCTGCTGGGCAAGACCTGAGCTGCGATCCGATCCGGAAAGGGCGTCCGGCGAGCCTGCGCTATACTGCCCGCCGAAAACCGTCAGAGACCGGGGGCCGGCCACTGAGCCGGCCCCGTTCGTGCACGCAGGGGATCCAGGGGCTCATGAACCACGACCGAACCGACGAGCGCTTTCTGCCGAAGGACAAGGAACTCCGCGCCAGGGTTCGGCTGTTCGGCAACCTGCTGGGGCAGGTGATCCGGAGGCTGGAGGGGGAGCAGGTCTTCGACGCGGTGGAGACCCTGCGCAAGGGTTTCGTCAGCCTGCGCAAACGCGAGGATCCACGCCTGCGCCAGCGCCTGATGCGCCGCATCGTGGGCCAGAGCCCGGAAACGACGGAACGCATCATCCGCGCCTTCAGCATCTATTTCAGCCTGGTCAACATCGCCGAGGAGGATCTCTACTATCGCTGGCGCCGCGCCCAGGTCAGCAGCGGGGAGCCACTCTGGGTCGGCTCCTTCGACCGGACGCTGCGCAATCTGCGCGCGGAGGGCGTCACCGCGGCCGAACTCGAGCGGCTGCTTTCGGAGATCAGCTACATCCCGGTGTTCACCGCCCATCCCACCGAGGCCCGGCGGCGCACCACGATGGAGAACCAGCGGCGCGTGTTCCGGACCGCGGACCAGCTCAATCACCCGCGCATCGGTACGGCCGAGCGGCAGCTGCTGATCGAGGAGCTGGAGGGCCACATCCAGATCCTCTGGCGCACCAACGAGGTGCGGGTCAAGAAGCCGCAGGTGCGCGACGAGATCAAATACGGGCTGTTCTATTTCGAGGAGAGCCTGTTCGAGGCAATCCCCATCGCCTACCGCTTTCTCGAGAAGGCTGTGCGGCGCAGTTATGGGACCCTTCCCGACGGCAGCCTGCCGATCCGCATTCCGGCGTTCCTGCGCTTCGGATCCTGGATCGGCGGCGACCGCGACGGCAACCCGAACGTGACCCCCGAGGTGACCGCGCTGGCGTGCCGACTGGCGATGCAGCAGGTGCTGCGCGAGTACCTGCGGCGCGTGACCCGGCTGCGCAACGTGCTGACGCACTCGTCGCTGATGTGTGAACCCTCCGCGGACTTTCTGGCCAACCTCGAGGCGGACAACAGCATCGCGCCCGCGGTTTTCCAGGGTTCGATGGACCGCTACGAGACCGAGCCCTACCGGCGCAAGATGCAGATCATGATCTTCCGCCTCAAGGAGACGCTGGCGACGGTGGACCGGCGCCTGAAGGGCGAGGCGGCCATTCTGCCCGTCAGTTCCGCCTATGCCGACGCCGAGGACCTTCTGCGCGACCTCAGGGCGATCCACGACTCACTGGTCAGCCACGGCGAGCGCAACATCGCCGGCCGGGAGCTCACCGACCTGATCCGGCTCGTGCAGACCTGCGGTTTCCACCTCCACCACCTCGATGTCCGGCAGGAGTCCAGCGTGCACAGCCGGACCGTGGCGGCGATCCTGGCACAGGCCGGGGCGGAGCCGGATTACGAGTCCCTGGACGAGCCGTCCCGGCTGGAACTCCTGAGCCGGCTGATCGACCGCCCGGAGCTGCCCGAGATCGATTACGACGCGCTGAACGAAGAGTCGCGCGATACGCTGCGCGTATTCGATGTGATCCGGGAAATGCGGCGCGAGGTCGGGACCGAAGGCATCGGCACCTACGTGATCTCGATGACCCACGCGGCTTCGCACGTGCTCGAAGTGCTGCTGCTCGGGCGTGTGACGGCACTCGCCGGCCGCAGCGATGGCGACGCCTTCTGTCATCTGCGGATCGCGCCACTGTTCGAGACCATCGAGGACCTGTTGCATGTCGACGCAGTGCTCAACAACCTGCTCGGCAACGCCTGCTACCGGCGCATGCTGGCCGCAAACGGCAACATCCAGGAGGTGATGCTGGGCTACTCGGATTCCTGCAAGGACGGCGGCATCCTCGCCTCGAGCTGGAACCTCTACGAGGCGCAGAAAAAGATCGTCGCAATCACCGATCGCTTCGGCGTGCGCTGCCAGCTGTTCCACGGGCGCGGCGGAACCGTTGGCCGGGGTGGCGGCCCGACCCACGAGTCCATCCTTGCCCAACCTCCGGCCACCGTGCAGGGCCGGATCAAATTCACCGAGCAGGGCGAGGTCCTGTCCTACAAGTACAGCAACGTGGAGACCGCGGTCTACGAGATCGGCATGGGTGCCACCGGCCTGATCCTGGCCAGCCGCAGCCTGATCCGCGAACCGACCCGCGACCGCGACGACTATCGCGCGACGATGAACGAACTCGCCGCCCTCGGCGAGGAAGCCTACCGTGACCTGGTCGATCGCACTCCGGGCGTGCTCGACTACTTTTACGAGGCCACCCCGGTGCAGGAGATCGGCTTTCTCAACATCGGGTCCCGGCCCTCGCACCGGCGCAAAAGCGACCGCTCGAAGTCCTCGATCCGGGCGATCCCCTGGGTGTTCGGATGGGGCCAGTCCCGCCACACCCTGCCCGCCTGGTACGGGATCGGCAGCGCGCTGGAACGCTGGCGGGGAGACGACCCGGAGCGGCTGGAGCTGCTGCAGAGGATGCACGCCGAGTGGCCGTTCTTCCGCTCGCTGCTGTCGAACACCCAGATGGCGCTGACCAAGGCGGACATGCGCACGGCAGCGGAATACGCACGACTGTGCAGCGACCGCGAGCTCGCCGCTTCGGTCTTCGCCAGGATCCAGGACGAATACACGCGCACGGTGAGCGAAGTCCTGCTGGTCTCGCGGCTCGATGCGCTGATGGACGAAACGCCGCTGCTTGCGCTGTCACTGCAGCGCCGCAACCCCTACCTGGATCCGCTGAACAGCATCCAGATACACCTGTTGCGGGAATCGCGCAGCGCGGAGGAGTCCCGCGCGGACGAGGACGCGGAGAACCCGTGGATGTCGCCGCTGCTGCGCTCGATCAACGCGATCGCGGCCGGCATGCGGAACACGGGTTGAGCACGATGGCTATACGCCACCCCTGACGATGCTCCCTCCCCCGGGCTGCGGGGGAGGTTTGGGGTGCGGGCGCGGGGTCAGGCGGCCTGAACCGGAATCTTGTGCCCGGTATGGGTGATGTGGTTGCCCGCACCCAGGTAGACCAGGTTGGGCGTGAACGAACGGGCCTCGGCTGCGTCGAGCTGGCCATAGGCGCAGATGATCACCCGATGCCCGACCGCGGCCTTGTGCGCAGCAGCACCGTTCACCGAAATCACCCCCGAACCCGCCTCGGCCTCGATCGCGTAGGTGGTGAAGCGTTCCCCGTTGTCGATGTTGTAAATCTGTATCTGCTCGAACGGGAGGATGCCGGCGGCTTCGAGCAACCGGGTATCGATCGCGCAGGAGCCCTCGTACTCGAGCTCGCAGTGCGTGACTCGGGCTTTGTGCAGCTTGCCCTTCAACAGGGTAACCATCATCGGCAGAAACTCCGGTGACGCTTGCGGTCAGCAGTAATTGTGCGGCGCATTATGAGGGAATCATTCCGGACCGGCAAACTTCCCGACTTTCAGGCGCAGATTATCGATCAGCCGGACGCCGTCAAGCCAGGCAGCTGCCAGCAGGATCAGATCGCGGTCATCGGGACGGGGCTCACCCAGGTCGTCGGCGCGCCGGACGCTGAGGTAATCCGGTCGAAAACCCGCTGCGCGCAGCCGGGCCTCGGCGTTTGCGAGGAGCTCCGGGAAGATCCCCGGCCACTGGCCGGTCTCGAGCAGGCAGGCCTCCGCCGTGGACCGCAGACTGCGATATAGCTCCGGGGCGCGGAGCCGCGCGGCGGGCGACAGCTGCCCATTCCGGGAACTGAGCGCCAGTCCGTCGCTCTCGCGCACGGTCGGCACCGCTTCCACCAGAACCGGGAAATTCAGCGACGCGACCATGCCCTGGATCAGCAGCAACTGCTGGTAGTCC
>SKQM01000088.1 GCA_007119005.1 Thioalkalivibrio sp. | reverse complement strand
CGATCCCGAGCGCCACCCGCCCCCCCCGGGCATCGAGGAGCGTAGGCTGGCCATCTACCGGCGGCTGTTCACCAACAACATCGAGGACCTGCTGGGCAGGGCCTACCCGGTGCTGCGCCGCCTGCACGGGCCGGAGCGCTGGGCGCGGCTGACGCAGGACTTCTACCGTGAGCACGGTTGCCACACCCCGTATTTCCCACGGCTGGCAGAGGAGTTTCTGGCCTATCTGACGCAGGAGCGGGAACCCGGCGCGGACGATTTCCCCTTTATGGCCGAACTCGCGCATTATGAGCGCGCCGAGGTCGAGGTCGCCCAGCAGGAAGACGCCTCCGACACTTGCGCGGAAGAGGGGGTGGATCCGGACGGCGACCCTCTCACCGGAGTCCCGGTGCTTGCCGGGGCGACGCGGCTGCTGGCCTACGAATACCCGGTGCATCGCATTGGGCCCGACTTCGTCCCCGAAGCGCCCGGCGAACATCCGACCTACCTGGTGGTGTTCCGCGATCGCGGCCACCAAGTCGGGTTCATTGAACTCAACGCGTTGAGCGCGCGCATGCTCTGGCGGATCCGCAACGACCCGGCACCGGGGCACGAGGTCATCGCCGGGGTCGTGGCGGAATTCGGTCTGGAACTGAGCGACGGGCTGCGCAGCAGCGCCGAAGAGCTGCTGCGGCACTGGATGGAGCGTGGCGTGCTCGCCGGGGTGCGACCCGCCTTTCAGCCGGAAGCCAGCCGGTCGCGGTAGTCGGTACAGGCCAACGCCAACCGCGCGAGGTGCGACGCGCTCTTCGCCCCCATCTTCTGCATCAGATTGCCGCGGTGGATCTCGACGGTACGTACGCTGACATCGAGATCGCGGGCGATCAGCTTGTTCGGCTTGCCGTCAAGCAGGGCCTCGAGCACCTGGCGCTCGCGCGGCGTCAGCGCGGCAAGCCGTTCCTCCACCTGGGCCAGTTCAGCGGTACCGGCGCGGCGTTCCGCATCGGTCGCCAACGCGTGCCGTACCGCCTCGATCAGGGAGTCATCGCTGAACGGTTTTTCCAGAAAGTCGAGCGCACCCTCGTTGACCGCGCGCACCGCCATCGGGATGTCGCCATGTCCGGTGATGAAGACCACCGGCATGCGGATGTCACGATTGCGCAACTCGCGCTGCAGGTTCAATCCGTCCATGTCCGGCAGGCGCACGTCGAGGATCGCACATCCGGGTGTTGTCCCGTCCACGGCGTCGAGCAGCCTGCCGGCATCCGGAAACGCGCTGACGCGGAAATCTTCGGTCTTCAGCAGCAGCGTGACGGCCGAACGTACGTCCGGATCGTCATCGACCAGGTAGACCTGCGGGACTCTAGGCGCCGGCATCGGGAACCTCCAGGGGCAGTGTGAAGCGGAAGCGGGCACCCCCGCCCTGGACGTTTTCCGCCGTGAGCCGGCCGCCGTGGGCCTCCACCAGCGAACGGCTGATCGACAGCCCCAGACCCATGCCCTCCGATTTCCAGGTCGCGAAGGGTTCGAACAGGGTGGCGAGGCGCTCTTCCGGGATGCCCACTCCGTTGTCTGTCACCGAGATCCCCAGTTCGGACCCCAGTTCCTGGGCTTCGATGCGGATACGACCGTCGGGCCGTGCGCCGAGCGCCTCCATCGCGTTGCGCAGCAGGTTCACCAGTACCTGCTCGATCTGAACCGGCGCGACCAGCACCATCGGAAGGCCCCGCGGCACGTCGATGTCCATTTCGACGTGGCACCGCTTCAGCTCGGGGCGCAGCAGATCAAGCACAGGCCGGATCAGCTCTTCAGGCGCGAAGGGGATCTTCTCGGGCGCCGAACCGGCGGCAAAGGCGCGCATCTGGCGCACGGTCTCAGCGGCGCGATGCGCGCTGGAATCGAGCTGTGCCAGCGCGTCACGCAGGTCGTCGAGACGACCCTTTTCGAGAAGCCGCCGGCTTGCGTGGGCGTAGCTGGTCAGCGCGCACAAGGGTTGGTTGAGTTCGTGGGCGAGGCCCGCGGAGAGTTCGCCGAGAGTGCTCAACCGCCCGGCGCGGGACAGCTCATCGAGGTGCTGGCGGGCTCGGGCCTCCGCCGATTCCCGTTCGCTGCGCAGCGCGGAGAGTACGAGCCCGGTCAGCACCAGCAGTGCCAGCTGCGCGTTCAGGGACAGCAGGCTACGCTCCAGGCCCGCGTCAGCAAAAGGCCCGAGACCCCAACCGGTGCCGGACAGCGCGATCGCCCCGGCGACAAGCATCAGCGTGGTGGTGATCGGGGTCGGGCAGCGCAGCGCCGCGAGCATCACCAGCGGGAACACCGCGTAGGATAGCGGCATCGCGAGCGCGGTATCCAGCGTCCCCGAGTAGACCAGGATGGTCACCACGACCAGACTGCCCATCAATACGGCCGGTCTCCAGAAACCCGTGTCAAAGGCACGTCCTCCGCCGCCGGCACCGAGCCAGCTGATCAACACGGGCGCCACCAGCATCAATCCCATCAGGTCCGCCATCCAGCATAGCCACCAGGTGTCGGTGAAACGCAGGTCTTCCATACCGACGGCCATGCCCCATGCACCCGCGGTGGCCGCCAGCCCCGATGCCGACAACCCTCCGATGACCAGCAGCAGTGCGACATCCCGCAAGCGCTCGAAGCGGGGTGAAAAGCCGAACTGGCGCAGGGCCCAGGCCCCGAGACCGACACCGGCCAGGGTGGCCATGACCAGTCCGATCGCCTCCGCGAGCGGCATCATATCGGCGGTGAACTGCCAGGTGACGAGCAGTGTCGCGATCCCGAGCGCGAGCAGCAGCCGATACCCGTAGAGGTAGACGAAGGCGAGGCCGACGCCGGTGGCCGGCCAGACGAGCGGAATGCCATGCGGGTCCGGTGTGAAGACAAAGCCCCACAGGCCGACTGCATAATAGAGTGCGATCAGCATCACGCTGCGGCTCGCCAGCCAGATGCGGGAGTCGGCGGATTCGGAACGATGCGACGGTCGCACCTGCGGCAACGGGACAGTAGGCATCGGGTTTCGGCTGCGGTTGGCTTCTGGCACAGTCTAGGGGATTGGCTGGTGTTTCGGGCTAGGGGTTTTTGCCTAGGTAAGCACTGAGCAGCATCCTTCGACAGGCTCAGGGTGAACGTGACGCGGATGGTTCCGTTCGTGGTGAGCCGGTCGAACCACGAACGGAATCGACGTGTTCAGCGGCCCGTGGGTCGCCGACGTCGGTGCTGACTGATTCCGGAGGTCGCTCCGTGCTCCGAATTGCCCTGTTTACCCTGTTCGCCACCGCACTGCTGGCTGCCTGCGGAAAGGTCCAGTTGCAGCCCGCGGGTCCTCCGTTACAGGAGCCCGAGCTGACCGACAGTCAGGCCGTGATGGCGGACGGCTATCGGCTGCCGATGCAGCGCTGGGCCACGGAGGAACCCGCCAGGGCCGTGGTCTTGGGACTGCACGGTTTCGGGGATCACGGCGGTGGATTTGCCGCAGTCTCCGAGACGCTGGTCGCGTCAGGGCTGGCCACCCTCTACGCGTACGACCAACGGGGCTTCGGGGCCACGAAAAATCCCGGGATCTGGCCTGGTGGCGACACGCTGGTCGCCGACCTGCGCAGCGTGGTGAATCTGCTTCGGGACCGCTACCCCGAGCGCAGTCTGTACCTGATCGCGGAGAGCATGGGCGGCGCCGTTGCGTTACGGGCGCTGACCGAGAAACCGGGACTGGATGTCGACGGGGCGGTGTTGCTGGCACCGGCGGTTTGGGGAGCCGACACGATGCCATGGTATCAGCGCCTGGGCCTCTGGCTCATGCTCAGGATCGCCCCGGGAGCCACCTTTTCCGGCGACACTGTGGCCCAACTGGGGATCGAGCCGACGGACGATCCTGAGGTCACGCAGGCACTGAGCGAGGATCCGCTGGTGCAGACGAGGGCGCGTGTGGACACCCTGCGCGGGCTGACCCGGCTGATGGGGGATGCGCTGGAGCATCCGCATCGGCTGGACCGGTCGGTACTGGTGCTCTATGGCCTGTACGACCAGGTGATTCCACCCGGGCCCGTCTGCGCGTGGCTGGAGCGCCTCGTGGACGAGGCGGGAGATGCCCGTCCGCGCATCGCGCTTTACCCGGAGGGCTATCACATGCTGACGCGCTATCTGGGAGCGGAGGCCACGTTGGCCGACATCGCGGCCTGGGTCGAAAACCCCAAGGCCGAACTCCCATCCGGCGGGGAATTGTCCCTTGTGGCGGCGCGCGACCGGGTCTGTGCGCTGCCGCCCAGGGGTATCTGGACAGGTCTGTGACGGGAAAGTCAGTGCCCGGGGCCTGCCTACCCAACCCCAGCCAGATCTCTGTGGGAGCGGCTTGCGAGCTTCTTGTGGGAGGCGAGCCCTCTCGGCGACCCGCCTACGCGGGGAAGCCCCATCGGCCAGGGGGCTGGCCTCCTACCCATCGGGCTTCTTGTGGGAGGCGAGCCCTCTCGGCGACCCGCCTGCGCGGGGAAGCCCCATCGGCCAGGGGGCTGGCCTCCTACCCATCGGGCATAAAAAAACCCGGTTCTTTCGAACCGGGCTTTCGCGTTCTCGGCCGGGTGAGCCGGCCGGAGCGCTTCAGGCTGCCTTACTCGGACTCAGGGGCGGCAGGAGCCTGCGGGGCACCCCAGCCCGGATGACCCCAGCCGGGATGACCCCAACCGCGATGACCCCCCCAACCCGGACCGTAGCCGCCGTAGGGATAGCCGTAGCCGTAGCCGTCGCCGTAGCCGCGGCCATGACCCCAGCCGCGACCGGTGCCGCGGGCGCTGAAGTCGAAGTCGCTGAACATGTCGCCGAAGCCGAACATGTCACCCAGACCGCGGCCGTAGCCCGGCCCACCCCAGCCCGGACCGTAGCCGTAACCGGGACCGTAGTAGGGACCGCCCCAGCCGGGTCCGCCCCACTGGGCGCTGGAGGTCATGGGGATTGCGAACGCGCCGACCAGAGCGGCAGTTGCCAGAACTTTCATTGCCTTGCGCATGATCAAGATTCTCCTAGTTTGTTGCGCCCTTGTTTCGCGTATATCCCGTACCTTGAAAGGTACGCCCTGCTGGACCCGCCGACGTGAAGGGCGCACGCCTCGGGCATCGGTAATGCGAACCCCAATTAAAGACCCCCGCGGCCCATGATTTCAAGTTCCCGAGCCCGAAGGGGAGCAGCATCAGTGGTGGCTAATGTTGGAGAAACAATAGAGGAAAATAGTGATCCAGATCAATATTTTCAGAGAAAAACCGTGGGGATTTCGTACGGTTTCGCCTGAAATCATGGGAAATGTTCTGAAAAGCAGTCGTTTGTGAATGGGACCTGAGACGCTATCGAGGAAGCCGACGCGATTCGGATCCGCAGGATGCGGCGGGTGGCGTCCGCGGTTCAGCGAATCTCAGGAGGCAGGTGCACGCCGGCCTCCCGGAGCCACGCGCAGAGGCGGATCAGCGGAAGGCCGACGAGTGCGGAGGGGTCATCGCCTTCCATAGCGCGAAACAGGGACACCCCCAGCCCCTCCGACTTGAAGCTGCCGGAACAGTCATAGGGACGATCGAGCCGCAGGTAGCGCTCGATCTCATCGGGATCGAGTTCGCGCATGTGCACCGTGTATGGCACTACGGTCACCCACTCACGCCCGCTCGCGGTGTCGATCAGGCACATGCCGGTGTGAAACACGACCGACTGGCCGGACAGCGCGGCCAGTTGCTCCGCCGCTCGCTCGTGGCTGCCCGGCTTTCCGAGGATGCGGTCGCCGACCCCCGCGCTCTGGTCGGAGCCGATCACCAGCGCGTCCGGATACCGCGCCGCGACTTCGGCGGCCTTGGCGCGGGCCAGGCGCTCCGCGAGCGCCTGCGGCGTCTCTCCGGGCAGACGCTCCTCCGTCACTTGCGGGCTCGCGGTCTCGAAGGGGATCCGCAGGCGTTCCAGCAGGCTGCGCCGGTAGGAGGAGGTCGAACCCAGGACGACGGTGCGCTGAGCGGTCATTCAGGCTTCGATCTCGATCAGGGCGTCATCCGGATTCGCCGCCTGTCCCTTGGCGACATTGACGGTCTTGACGACCCCGCTGATCGGCGCGGGAATCTCGGATTCCATCTTCATGGCCTCGAGGACCAGCACGGGGTCACCGGCCTTGACCTCCTGCCCCTCGCTCACCAGCACGTCGATCACCGTCCCGGGCATGGAGGTGGTCACGTCGCCGGGCCTCGTGGCCCGTCGGGGCCCCGCCTTTCGGGTCCGTTTCTGGCCTTCGCCGGCCACTGTGGAGCCCGGGGTGACGTCCATCTCTTCCAGCGTCTCGAGCAGGACTTCCTCGGGCAGACCGTCCACGGTGACGTACAGCGGCCGTGAGTCTTCGCGACGGTGGCCGCTGCCGGTGACCTTGATGTGATAGGTCTCGCCGTGGAAGGTCACGTTGAATTCGACCGGGGCAGGGCAGCCCTCGGCGGTGGTCGCCTGCGGCGGGTTCAGGGGCTCCGGCACGAGCGTGCCGTCGCGCCGCTGCTCCAGGAACTGCCGGCCGACTTCCGGGAACAGCGCGTAGGTCAGCACGTCTTCCTCGGAGACGGCCAATTCGCCGATTTCGTTCCGCAGCGTGTCCATTTCGGCCGGGATGCGGTCTGCCGGACGGCACTCCAGCACCTCGGCGTTACCGATGGCCTTCCCGCGGATGATCGGATTCACCGGGCCGGGGGTTCGCCCGTAGTGCCCCATCAGGTAGTGCTTCACCTCGTTGGTGATCACCTTGTAGCGTTCGCCGGCGAGGATGTTCATCACCGCCTGGGTCCCGACGATCTGGGACGTCGGCGTGACCAGCGGCGGATAGCCGAGGTCCTCGCGCACCGTGGGGATCTCGCGCAGCACCGCATCGAACTTGTCGAGCGCGTCCTGATCGCGCAGCTGGTTCGCGAGGTTCGAGATCATGCCGCCAGGCACCTGGTTGATCTGCACGCGGGTGTCCACGCCGGTGTAGTCGCTTTCGAAGCGCGCGTACTTCTTGCGGACCTCGCGGAAATAGGCGCCGATCTCCTGCAGGGCTTCCAGGTCCAGGCCGGTGTCGTGTCGGGTACCGGCCAGTGCCGCCACCAT
>SKQM01000185.1 GCA_007119005.1 Thioalkalivibrio sp. | reverse complement strand
TGGCACCGGCCGTGCGCTCGGCATTCGCTGCCTGCACCGCGCCGGCGATCTGGTCCATGCTCACGTTCAGACCCGTGAGACGCTCGGGCAGAACCTCGATCCGGACTTTTTCCTGGCGGCCACTGACCACGAAGCTCTGGCTGGTGTTCGGCACCTCGTTCAGGTACTGGAGCGCATCGAGCGCGATCTGCCGGAGCATCGCGTCATCAACCTCGTGCGACCAGAGAGTCAGGGTGATGATGGGCACGTCATCCGCGCCCTTGGGTTTCACCATGGGCTCGGAGACACCCGGCGGCATCAGGTCCCGGTTGGACATCAGCCGGTCGTGCACCTTGACGATCGACTCCCCCATGTCCTCGCCGACGTCAAACTGCACCGTCACCATCGCTTCCCCGCGGTGCGACACCGAGTAGACATTGTCGACACCCACGATCTCGCTCATCAGACGTTCGAGCGGTCGCGCTACGAGGCTCACGACCTGATCCGAAGGGACGCCTGGAAAGGATACGAAGATGTCCACCATCGGGACCGAGATCTGCGGATCCTCCTGGCGCGGCGTGATGATCACACCGAGGATGCCGATCGCGAGCGTAGCCAGGAGGAGTAGCGGGGACAACGGAGAGTGGATGAAGCTCTGGGCCATTTTCCCGGCCAGCCCCAGATCCCGTTCGGTTTCCTCCCCGCCGGCGGCGTGCTGATTCTTGTGCTCGGACATGGCTCTTATCGGTCTCTTTTATCCCAATCCCTGACGACCATCAGGAGATCGCTGCGAACAGCCCGCAACACGCTGGAAGCGGGCCTCCCTGATGGCCCTTAACGAAAGCGTGGCGTGGTCCGTGGAGCGGTGATCCCGTCCACGCGCTCGCCGGAACGAACGTTGGCATCCGGATTGTCGAGGATGTGTTCCCCGGGCTCGAGACCGGACAGCACGGTGATCATGTCACGCTGCACGGCACCAAGCCGGACCATCCGCACCCGGACGGTGCCATCCGCCTCGACCACCGCGACGCGCGGAAGCGCCCCGCCCGGCACGATCGCGGACAAGGGGATTCGCACCACACCTTCGCTGACTTCCGTCCCCGGTAGGTGCACGTCGGCGTACATGCCGGGCCCCCCCGGCACTCCGCGCGGCAAATCGAACTTCACGGTGACGGTATGGCGCTGGGGGTCGGCGATCGGAAAGATCTGCGCCACCCGCGCATCGACCTCCGTTGGACCCACGTCGAGCGTCACCCGGACCATGTCCCCGACGCGCAGACGACCCACGAGACGGGCCGGGATGTCCGCCTCCACGCGCAGGAACTCGACGTGACCGAAGCTGACCAGCGGCTGGCCAGGCTGGACCGTATCGCCTTCCTCCACGTGCTTGCGCATGATCAGGCCAGAGAACGGCGCGACGGACCGGGTGTCGCGGATCGCGGAATCGATCTCGTCGAGGCGCGAGCGCGCCTGCTGCCAGCGCGCCGCCGCCTGGTCGACGCCCACCACACGCGAATGCAGATCCGCCTGCCGTTCGATCGCCGGATCGCCGAGACCGGCGACGGATCCCATTGGGCGGGTGATCAACTGGTCGAACATCGAAGGGATACCCATGCCCGGCATCTGCCCGATGTCGCGGCTGCGCGGAGCGGCAACCTCCCGCCCCCACTGCATCTGTGCCTCCCGCATCGCCGCTTCCGCCGAGCGGAGCTCGGCGAGCGACTGCCGACGCTGCGCGGTGAGGCGCTCGTCACTGATCGCGACCAGCACCTCGTCGCGGTCGAAGAAATCGCCCTCGGCGCCCGCAACGAGCGTTACGCGCCCCCCGATCTGCGCGGTCAGCGTAACCTCCCGGAATGGCACCACCGTGCCGCTGATCGTCTGATCGCCGACAGCCGCGGCCTGGACCTGAATGACCCGACCGAGCTGCGCCTGAGAGGTCGCGGCAAAGGTGAGGGCTGCCACCATCACGGCGGTCAGGACTACGCTGGTTCGGTTCATGATCGTCTTCATGTCGCAGATTCTGATTGTAGGCGCTGGTGCAAACGACCGCAGACCGGAAAACACCTCGTGCGGGCGTGGGAGCCGGGCAACCCCGTCTTTTTACCACATCGGGCCGCCTCCGTGTGGCCGAAAGGCCTGCCGGAACGGGCTTTCGGGCATTCGCGAACCGCATCCCCGGCGAATCCGGAGATGCGAGGGCGCGTCACCCGAAGCGGACGGCGATTCGACTCGTTCATTTGAGGCAAATGTTGCAACATCGGTTCCCGAAGCGCCCCGCACCAGGTCGAAAATATTGTCGGATTTGCTAGCAAACCTCGGCACCCTGGATCTGTTGCAACGCTGCCCGCATACTGTTGCAAATCGATTCGGGCGCCCAGCACCGTGAACACAGAATCGCAGGCTGAACTGATCGGAACCCTCATTCAGCAGAACCGGGATGGGGTACTGCTGGTCGATGACCAGGGTCGCATTGTCACACATAACACCGCGCTGGTTGAACTGCTCGAACAGCCTGCAGGTACCCGGTTCGAGTCGACGCTCCGCCTGGGCCCGGTGAACCTGCAGCGCCTGCTGGTCCGTGCCGCGATCGCCGCCGGTGAGCAGGATGCGGTCGGGCGCCCGAGCCCGAGGAGCCTGGACTTTCCGGCCGAACTCGATGTCAGGCACGCGCCGCTGCCGGTGCGGATCACCAGCACGCCCCTGCCCCTGCCCGATGGTGACCGCCGACTGCGGCTAGTCACCCTCCGACCCGAGCTTGCGGCCACCGAGGCCGCACCGGACCAACTCGGGTTCACGCCCGGCTCGCCGCTGGAATCGGCAGACGCCCCATGCCGGGCACGGCTTGAACTGGCACGCAAGGCGGTGGCCGCCGGGATCCGTCTGCTGCTGCTGGGCGAGTCCGGCACCGGCAAGACCCTGCTCGCGCAGACACTGCATCGTTCCGGCCCGCGTGCGGCCGGATCCCTCGTGGAAATCCACTGCGCCTCCCTCCCGCAGACCGCACTGGAGTCGGAACTCTTCGGCCACGCACGCGGCAGCTTCCCCGGTGCTTCCACCGAGAGGATCGGGCGACTCGAGAACGCCAACGGGGGCACCCTGTTGCTGGACGAAATCGGAGAGATCTCGGGGTCACTCGAGGCTGCGCTGCATCGGGTGCTGGGCGACGGGCGTTTCGAGCGCATGGGGGAGAACCGCACGCGGCACGTCGATATGCAGGTCATCTCGACGTCGAGCCGGGACCCCGGCCACCCGCTGGATGCGGGCCCTCTCCGTGCCGGCCTGCATCATCGCCTCGCCGGCCTCACGATCACGTTGCCGCCGTTGCGCGAACGACCCGGCGATCTGGACGCAACGATCGAGCGCTGGTCTCGACACACCGGCATGGAATTGACCGGCCAGGCGCGGGATCGGCTCCATCAGCACGACTGGCCCGGTAACTTCCGTGAGCTGCGCAACCTGCTTGGGGTGCTGCGCCTTCACGCGGAACCGGATGGTCGACTCGACGCAGGCGTGATCCGCGAAACGCTGGACGGCCACCGATTCGAGTGGGGTTCCCCGGGAACACCGACGGTACCGCAGACCGTCTACAGGCCCGCGCCATTCACTGCGGCCGAGGAACGCGAACGCGAAATGCTGCAGGCGGCACTGGCGGCGCACGACGGCAACCGCTCGCGGGCGGCGCAGAGCCTGCGCATGGACCGCACCACCCTCTGGCGAAAGCTGCACCGGCTGCGCCTGATCCCCGACCGCAGGTCATCCTGACCGCTGCCACCGGTCGATCAAACCGGCAACCGTTTGTCACGAAAGCTCCGCAGGTGGACCGCTTCACGCTGTTGCAAGGGGCGCGGATGCAGCAGACCGAACCCGGACGACGAGGGCCGGGTCACCGAGAGGACTCGCCCCCCAATGGGGAGGGCAATAGGGAGCCTGCGTGGAGCGCGCAGGGGCGCCCGGCGCAAGCGGGAACCGCTCACCCCATGTTGTCGTGAATGGCCCGCGTCACCGCATCCAGCTCTGCCCGCACCTTGATCGGTGTGCGACTGGACTGCGCGATGGCCGTGTCCGGATCCTTCAGGCCGTGGCCGGTGAGCGTGCACACCACACTGGAACCCTCCGGAATCTTTCCGTTGCGGATGTCGCGCAACGCCCCGGCAACCGAGGTTGCGGAGGCGGGCTCGCAGAATACCCCCTCCTTCTCGGCGAGCAGTTTCTGCGCCGCGAGGATCTCCTCGTCGGTGCATTCGTCGAACCAGCCACCCGACTCCTCGCGCACTTTCCAGGCCACGTCCCAGGATTGCGGATGACCGATCCGGATCGCGGTCGCGACCGTCTCGGGATCGTCGACCATTGCACCTCGCAGGAACGGCGCGCTCCCGCTCGCCTGGTAACCCACCATGCGGGGCCTCTGGCCGGTCACGCCGCCGCCGGCAAACCGACAATGACCGCGGCAGAAGGTACAGGCCTCGGTCACGTGTTCGCCGGTCTGCGCGGCGAGTTCCGAATAACCGATCCAGTGCGCGGTGATGTTGCCGGCATTGCCCACCGGCAGGCAGTGGAAGTCGGGTGCACGCCCGAGTTCCTCCACGATCTCGAAGGCCGCCGTCTTCTGGCCCTGCAGCCGGAACGGGTTCACCGAGTTCACCAGCGTGACCGGTGCGCTGTTCGCGACCTCCTTGACCAGCCGCATCCCGTCGTCGAAGTTGCCCTCGATCTGGATCACCACGGAACCGTGCATCATCGCCTGGGCGAGCTTGCCCATCGCGATCTTGCCGTCGGGGATGACGACGAAGGCCGTGATCCCCGCACGCGCCGCGTAGGCCGCGGCCGCGGCCGAGGTGTTGCCGGTGGACGCGCAGATGATCGCCTTGGATCCCTCCTCCACCGCCTTGGTCACCGCCATGGTCATGCCGCGGTCCTTGAAGGACCCGGTCGGGTTCAGACCCTCGAACTTCACGTACAGCTCGAAATCGCGGCCCAGCTCACGCGGGATGTTGTTGAGACGAATCAGCGGCGTATTGCCCTCGCCGAGGGAGATGATCCGCGTGTCGTCGTGCACCGGAAGGCGGTCACGGTAGCGGTCGATCAGGCCGGTGTAGCGATGTCCGAAAGCCATGTTGGGGTCATTCCTTGTGATGGGCGTTTGAGGTCAGCGGGACAGCGTTTCCATGCGGATGCGGGTCACCGGTGACGTGAGGTGCGGGAGCCCTTCGAGCTCGGCGATCGCCTCGGTCACGTCGCCCTCCCGCACCTGATGAGTGAGAATGATGATGGTCGCCTCGCCGCGCTCCGGATCCGGCTCGCGCTGCAGGATCGCCTCGATGCTGATGCAGTGGGCTCCAAGCACCCGCGTGATGTCCGCAAGCACGCCCGGGCGGTCCTGGGCGCGCAGGCGCAGGTAGAACGAGGTGCGCACCTCCGCCATCGGCAGGATCGGCAGATCGGAGAGCGCACCGGGCTGGAAGGCGAGATGCGGCACGCGGTTTTCCGGGTCCGCCGTGAGCGCGCGCACCACGTCGACCAGGTCCGCGACGACCGCCGACGCGGTGGCCTCGGCCCCTGCCCCCGCACCGTAGTACAGCGTCGGCCCCACCGCGTCTCCCTGCACCAGGACGGCGTTCATCACCCCGTCCACGTTCGCGATCAGGCGGCGCTCGGGAATCAGCGTCGGATGCACCCGCAACTCGAAACCGCCAGCGGCGCGGCGCGCGATCCCCAGGTGCTTGATGCGATAGCCGAGCTCGCCGGCAAAGGTGACGTCCTCGCGGGTGATTCCCGTGATGCCCTCGATGTGGATCCGTTCGAACTGCAGCGGAATACCGAAAGCGATCGCAGCGAGGATGCAGAGCTTGTGCGCCGCGTCGATGCCCTCGACGTCGAAGGTCGGATCGGCCTCCGCATAACCCAGCCGCTGTGCCTCGGCGAGGACATCCTCGAAGTCCCGTCCGTGATCACGCATCTCGGTGAGAATGAAATTGCCGGTCCCGTTGATGATGCCCGCCACCCAGTCGATGCGGTTGCCCGCGAGCCCTTCGCGCAGGGCCTTGATGATCGGGATCCCCCCTGCGACCGCGGCCTCGAATGCGACCATCACGCCCCGGTCGTGGGCACGCGCGAAAATCTCGTTGCCATGCAGCGCGATCAGGGCCTTGTTTGCGGTCACCACATGCTTGCCCGCCTCGATCGCCCGCAGCACCAGCGTGCGCGCGGGCTCGGTGCCACCCATCAGTTCAACGACCACCTCCACCTCGGGGTCGTCAACCACGGCAGCGGGATCATCGGTCAGGCGCACGCCGTTCAGTTCGCAGTCTCGCGGGCGGGAGAGATCGCGCACCGCCGCCGCCACCACCGCGATGCCGCGGCCTGCGCGCCGCGCGATCTCGTCGCCGTTGCGGCCGAGCACCATCACGGTGCCGCAGCCAACGGTGCCGAGGCCCAGCAATCCGATCTTCACGGGTTTCATGCGTTCGTTTCCTTGTCTGCTGTTGCCGAGGGAGAGGCGATCGGGTTCAGGCCGGGGGCAGGCCCGCCTGCGCCTCCTCGGCCCGGGCGCTGGCGAGGATGGAATCCGCCCGGAACATCGCCTTGATCCCGCGCAGTGCCTGCCGGGTGCGCTGTTCGTTCTCGATCAGGCTGAAGCGGACGTGCGTGTCGCCGTAGCTGCCGAAACCAACGCCGGGTGACACCGCCACCTTCGCGTCACGGAGCAGTTTCTTGGAAAACTCGAGAGAGCCCATTTCCCGGTAGGCTTCCGGAATCGGCGCCCAGACGAACATCGTCGCCTTGGGCTTCTCCACCTGCCAGCCCATCGCGTTCAGCCCGTCGCAGAGAACATCGCGGCGGGAGCGATAGAGATCCCGGATCTCCTGCACGCAGTCCTGCGGTCCCTCGAGGGCCGCGATCGCCGCAACCTGGATCGGCGTGAAGGTGCCGTAGTCGAGGTAGGACTTCATGCGGGCGAGCGCGGCCACGAGGGTCGGGTTGCCACACATGAAGCCGATGCGCCATCCGGGCATATTGTAGGTCTTGGACAGGGTGTAGAACTCGACCGCAATGTCCTTCGCGCCCCGCACCTGCAGCACTGACGGCGCCTTGTAGCCGTCGAACACGATCTCCGCGTAGGCGATGTCGTGCACCAG
>SKQM01000102.1 GCA_007119005.1 Thioalkalivibrio sp. | reverse complement strand
TGCAGGATCTGCAGGCCTTTGCCGCGGCGCGGGTCGGCGACGAGCTGCTCTGGGCGACCAGCATGCCCTGCGTGATCAACGGCGAGGAGTCGATTCCGGTCGCGCAGTACGGGCGTTCCAACGCCGGGCGCATGAAGACCGTGTACCGGGTCGGGCTCGGACACCGCTATGGTCGCCTGATGCAGGTGATCGCCGGCGTGCACTTCAATTACTCCCCGCAGCCTTCGCTGTGGCCGGTACTGGCCGACCTGCAGCGCGAGTCTGACAGCCGGGAATACCGGGATCGGATGATGATGGGCCTGATCCGCAACCTGCTCCGCTTCGGCTGGATGGTGCCCTACCTCTTCGGCGCCTCGCCCGCAGTGTGCAATTCGTTCGTGGACGGGCGCGGGGCGAAGCTCGAAGACTTCGACGATGACAGCAGCTATCTGCCGTTTTCGACCAGCCTGCGGATGGGCGACATCGGCTACACCAACCGCAAGGAGGCGGATACGGGGATCAAGGCCAACTACAACTCTCTGGCCGAGTACGTGGCGAGCCTGCGCTGCGCGATCACCACCGAAAGTCCCGAGTGGGCGAGGATCGGCGTGAAGGTGGACGGCGAGTACCGCCAGCTGAACGCGAACATTCTGCAGATCGAGAACGAGTACTACAGCTCCGTCCGGCCCAAGCAGCCGCTGGAGCGGTTCGAAAAGCCCACGGATGCCCTGGATTCGCGCGGCGTGGCCTACGTGGAACTGCGTTCTGTGGATGTGAACGCGCAGCATCCCCTCGGCGTGGACGAGAGTCAGCTGCGGTTCCTGGAGACGCTCTGCCTGACCGCACTGCTGCTGCCGAGTGCGCCGCTGTCCGCCGCCGCGATGGCGGACATCGATGCCAACCTGCTCGAGGTCGCGCACCGGGGACGTGAACCGGGTCTGACCTTGCGCTGCGAGCGGGGTCCGGTGCCGCTGCAGGAGCTGGCCCGCGAGATCCTGGCACTGATGCGGCCCGTGGCCGCAATGCTGGACCAGGGACTGCCCGGAGATCCGTACCGGCGTTCGCTGAGCGAGCAGTGGGGCAAGGTCGAGCAGCCGGCGCTGACGCCCTCGGCGCGGATGCTGGAGGACATGATGGCTCGCGAGGAGGGTTTCTACCGCTATGCCCGGCGCCTTTCGGAGCAGCATCGCGAGTCTTTCCGCAGCAACAGTCCGCTCCCACGGGAGGCCGAACTGGTGGAGCTGGCGCAGCACTCGCTGACCGAGCAGGCGGCGATGGAGGCCAGCGACCGCTATGATTTCGAAAGCTTCCTGCAGCGGTACTTCGATGGGAGCCTGGTGGGGATTTCCGGCGCGCGTATGTTCATCCGGTGAGAGCCCCAAGGGACAAATCCGCCGGGAGCGGATTTGGAACCGCCGGAGGCGGGCCCGAAGGGCGGAGGGCAGGATGCCCGGAGTGATGGGGCCGGGGGTGAGGTCCAGGGAGTGTCCGACCAGATCGTGCTTGGAATTAAACGGCCGCTAAACGGTCTTTCACAACGTGGGGCGTGGCTCCCGAACGCAAGCCCTTATCCAGCGACTGACCCACCCACGGATCCCTGCAGCCAGAACGTCATCCCGAACACCGGAGGATCGAAATCTTGCCACCAAGCCTGTCATGCCACACGGCGTCTGTGACGGGATCCGCGTGTTGAAAGCGATCGTCGCTCTGCTGGTGCTCGCCATCCTCGCCGGCGGCGGGCTTTGGTTCTGGTCGGCTCAGGATCGTGGCGCGGGCAACGCGAGTCCCGCCGCCAACACCGCGGTCGACCGTCGCGTTCCGGTGCGTCTGGCAACTGTCGAGCCGCAGCGTTTCGAAACGATACTGGAGTCATTGGGTACCGCGCAGGCGAACGAGTCGGTGACTCTGACCGCCACCGTAACCGGAAATGTCTCGGAGATCGCGTTCCGGGACGGGGATGAGGTCGACGTCGGGCAGGTGTTGTTGCGACTGGCCTCCGCCGAGGAGGTGGCTGACCAGCGCGAGGCGCAGGTGACGCTGACCGAGCAGCGTCGGGAACTGAACCGCATCCGTGGCCTGGTCGCCGATGGCATCGTCCCGCGCCAGCAGCTCGACCAGCAGCGCTCGCGCGTCGAGGAGGCGGAGGCCCGGTTGGCGGCGATGGATGCGCGTCTGTCGGACCGCGTGATCCGGGCGCCCTTCTCCGGGGTCCTCGGGCTGCGCCAGGTGAGCACCGGCTCGCTGGTCACGCCGGGAACGCCGATCGCGGACCTGGATGACATTTCGCTGATCAAGGTCGACTTCACCATCCCCGAGCGCTTCCTCGGTGCGGTGCGGACCGGAATGCCCATCGAGGCGCGCAGCGTCGCGTTCCGGGACCGCGTCTACGAAGGCGAAGTCACTGCGGTGAGCACCCGGGTGGACATTGCGACCCGCACGCTGACCGTTCGGGCGGAGATCGACAACGTGGATCTCGAACTGCGTCCGGGCATGCTGCTGACCACGCGCCTCCCGCTCGACCCGGCGGACCGGCTGGCGGTACCGGAAGGCGCGGTGATCGCAACCGCGGACCGCCACTTCGTCTTCGTGTGGGCCGGCGATGGCAAGGTGCGCCGGCAGCAGATCAGCGTCGGCCGGCGTCAGCCGGGCCTGGTCGAGGTGCTCGACGGCCTGACCGAAGGCGATCGGGTGGTCAGCGACGGCATCCTCAGGGTGCGGGAAGGCACTCAGGTGCGCGTCCTGGACGGAGACGCCGCATGATCATCTCGGACATCGCCAATCGCCGCCCGGTGCTGGCGGTGGTGTTCAATCTGCTGCTGGTGACCTTCGGCTTGATCGCCTACCAGCAGTTGCCGCTGCGCGAGTACCCGGACATCGACGCCCCGGTGATCACCGTGTCCACCAACTACCCGGGCGCCAGTGCCGAGATCATCGAGCGCGAAGTCACCCAGCGCCTGGAGGATCGGATCGCGGGCATCGAGGGGATCCGCTACGTCCAGTCCTCGAGCCGCGACGGTCGCTCCTCGATCACCATCGAGTTCAACCTGAACCGCGACATCGACGCCGCCGCGAACGACGTCCGCGAGGCCGTCTCGCGCGTGGTGCGGTTCCTGCCGGACGAGGCCGATCCCCCGCAGGTGACCAAGGCGGACGCCGATGCGAATCCCATTCTCTGGCTGAACCTCTCCAGTACCACGATGGATGGACTGGAGCTCGCGGACTACGCGCGGCGTTACCTGGTCGACCGGCTGTCCGTGGTCGACGGAGTCGCGCTGATCCGCCTCGGCGGCGCGCGCCGCTACGCGATGCGCATCTGGGTGGACCGGGAGGCGCTGGCGGCGCGCGAGCTGACCGTGGCCGACATCGAGGACGCGCTGCGCCGCGAGAACGTGGAGCTGCCGGCCGGACGGGTGGATTCGGTGGACCGCGAGTTCCGGGTGCGGGTGGACCGGATGTACCGCACCGTCGAGGACTTCGGGAGCCTGGTGATCCGCCGCGCGGACAACCAGCACCTGGTGCGGCTGGGCGAGGTGGCCGAGGTCCGCCTCGGTTCGGACTCCGAACGGACCGAGTTCCGCGGCAACGGCGAGGACATGGTCGGGCTCGGTATCATCCGCCAGGCCAATGCCAACGTGCTCGACGTCGCCGCCGGGGTGAAGCGGGTCGCGCAGGATCTGCAGGAGCAGTTGCCCGAGGGCACCTCGCTGGTCGTGACCTACGACAGCTCGGTGTTTATCGAGGGTGCGATCCGCGAGGTCTACATCACGCTGGCGATCGCCACCGCCGCGGTGGTGCTGGTGATCTACCTGTTCCTCGGCAGCTGGCGGGCGACGCTGATCCCCGCCGTGACCGTGCCGGTCGCCATCACCGCGGCGTTCATCGGCATCGCCCTGCTCGGGTTCTCGGTGAACCTGCTGACGCTGCTGGCGCTGGTGCTGGCGATCGGGCTCGTGGTCGACGACGCGATCGTGATGCTCGAGAACATCCACCGACGCATCGAGCGCGGCGAACCCGGTCTGCTTGCGGCCTACCGTGGTGCCCGACAGGTCGGCTTCGCGATCGTCGCGACCACGTCGGTGCTGGTGGCGGTGTTCGTGCCGCTGGCCTTCCTCAGCGGCACCGTGGGACGGCTGTTCACGGAGTTCGCGCTGGCGATCGCGATTGCCGTGATCTTCTCGAGCATCGTGGCCCTGACCCTGGCGCCCGTGCTCTCGGGGCGATTGATGCGCAAGGGTGACGATGACACCGGCATGGCGCGGTTCATCAGCCGCGGCTTTGGCGCGGTGGAACGCGCCTACGCCCGGCTGCTGCAGCGCAGTCTCCCCCATGCCTGGGGCGTGGTGCCGATTCTGCTGCTGGCGCTCGGAGGCGCCTGGTGGCTGCTGACCGAGATTCCCGAGGAGTTCGCGCCGCGCGAGGACCGGGGCGCGTTTTTCATCATGGTCACCGGTCCGGAGGGGGCGAGCTTCGAATTCATGCGCGAGCGGATGGCGGAGGTGGAACGCCGGCTGCTGCCAATGACCGAGGAGGGTGACGTGCGCCGGATCATGGTGCGCACGCCCCGTGGTTTCGGCAACCCCGAGGTCGTCAACAACGGGTTCGTGATCGTGATCATGCATCACTGGGACGACCGCGAACGCTCGTCCTGGGAGGTGATGGACGAGATCAACACTTCGCTCGCGGAGATCCCCGGGATCACCGCCCGTGCGATCATGCGCCAGGGGCTCTCGGGCGGACGCGTCGGCCCGCCGGTGCAGTTCGTGATCACCGGACCGGATTACGACGAACTTGCGGAATGGGGTGAGACGCTGCTGGAGCGGGCGGAAGAGATCCCGGGGCTCGCGCGCCTCGAGCTGGACTACAAGCCGACGCAGCCGCAGATTTCGGTGCGCATCGACCGGGACCGGGCGGCCGACCTCGGCGTGTCGCTGAGCACCGTCGGTCGCACGCTGGACGTGATGCTCGGCGGGCGCAGCGTGACCACCTTCATCGATCGCGGTGAGGAATACGACGTGATCGTCGAGGGACGTTCCGACCAGCGCCAGACGCCGGGGGACATCTCGAACCTCTACGTACGCTCCGACCGCGGCATGCTGATCCCGCTGTCCAGCCTGATCAGCTACGAGGAGGTGGCCGGCGCCGGGTCTTTGGAGCGCTACAACCGTGCCCGGGCGGTGACGCTGAGCGCCGCAGTGCAGGAGGGCTACACGCTTGGGCAGGTGCTGGCGGAGCTGGATGCCGCGGCGGCCGAAGTGCTGCCGCCCGAGGCGCGGATCGACTACAAGGGCGAGTCTCTGGACCTGCGCGAGGGGGCGCAGGCGGTACTGTTCGTGTTCGTGCTCGCGCTGCTGGTGGTGTACCTGGTGCTGGCCGCGCAGTTCGAGAGCTTCGTGCACCCGTTCGTGATCATGCTCACGGTTCCGCTCGCGATCGTCGGCGCGCTGCTCGGGCTTTATTTCACCGGGCAGACGCTGAACATCTACAGCCAGATCGGCATGGTGATGCTGATCGGTCTGGCGGCGAAGAACGGCATTCTGATCGTCGAGTTCGCGAACCAGCTCCGCGACCACGGGCGGGAATTCAACCGCGCGGTGGTGGAAGCGTCCAGCATGCGGCTGCGCCCGGTACTGATGACCGCGCTGACCACGGTCGCGGGGTCGATCCCGCTGATCCTGGCCACCGGCCCGGGCTCGGAAACCCGTTTCGTGATCGGTGTCGCAGTCTTCTCCGGCGTTCTGTTCGCGACGCTGTTCACGCTGTTCGTGATCCCCGCCGCTTACACGTTGCTCGCGCGCCGCACGCAGTCGCCGCAAGCCACGACCCGGCACATCGAGGGTCTCGACGGCCGCATCGACGATGTCGACCGCGATCGGGAGGGGGAAGGGGCCGTCAGTCCGGCTCGAATTCCAGCACCGCCGAGTTAATGCAGTAGCGCAGGCCGGTGGGTGCCGGGCCATCCGGAAACACGTGTCCCAGATGCGACTGGCAGCGCCCGCAGCGCACCTCCGTGCGGATCATCCCGTGACTCAGGTCCCGGTGCTCGCTGACTGCATCGGGACCCGCAGGGGTCGTATAGCTCGGCCAGCCGGAACCGGAATCGTACTTGTCGGACGAGCGGAACAGCTCGGTGCCGCAGACCACGCAGCGATAGCGGCCCGGTGCCTTGTGCGCGTATAGGGCCCCGGTGAACGCCGGTTCGGTGCCGCCCTCGCGGGCGATGCGGTACTGCTCCGGCGTCAGCCGCTGCCGCAGTTCGGAATCGGAAATCTCGTCGGATCGGGACATGGGGTCTCCTGTGCTTGCATTCCGTTACTGCAGTATTCCTGCGCGCAGGCCGGATGTGGAAATGCCCCCCCGGGACCCGGTGCAATCGCCGGCTCGACCGGCGGGGTTTCGGGGACTTTGTCTGGCCGCGGCGGGGCGGGTTGTGTATGGTTCAGAAGCATGAAGAAGACCCAAAGCAAGGCGCGTGCCGGGGAAGGCCTCTACCTGGTACTGGTCAGCGTGCACGGGCTGATCCGCGCGCACAATCTGGAACTGGGGCGGGACGCCGACACCGGCGGGCAGACGCTGTACGTGGTGGAACTCGCGCGTGCACTGGCACGGCATCCCGAAGTGGGCCGTGTGGACCTGCTGACCCGGCGTATCGAGGACATGCGCATCGCGAACGACTACGCCGAACGCGAGGAGGACCTCGGCGACGGTGCGCGGATCGTGCGCATCGACTGCGGCCCGCGCCGCTACCTGCACAAGGAGAGGCTCTGGCCGCATCTCGACTGTTACGCGGACAACGCGCTGGATCACATCCGCCGCGTCGGCCTGCGGCCGGACGTGATTCACGGGCATTACGCCGATTCGGGTTACGTCGCGACGCGCCTCTCCAACCTGCTGGGGGTGCCGATGCTGCAGACCGGCCACTCCCTCGGGCGCGTGAAGCGGGAGAGGCTGCTCGCCAACGGCATGAAGGAGGCCGACATCGAGAGCCGCTACAACATCTCCCTGCGCATCCAGGCCGAGGAGGAGGCGCTGGCTCACGCGCACCGGGTGATCGCCAGCACCCAGCAGGAGGTGGACCAGCAGTATGCGGCTTACGACAACTACCATCCGTCGCGCATGGTGGTCATCCCGCCCGGGACCGACCTGTCGCGATTCCGACCCCCGAAGCGCGGACAGGACAAGCCGCCGATCTGGCCGCGCATCACCCGTTTCCTGGAGAAGCCTGACCGGCCGCTGATCATGGCCCTGTCCCGCGCGGACGAACGCAAGA
>SKQM01000020.1 GCA_007119005.1 Thioalkalivibrio sp. | reverse complement strand
GCGCGACGCCCTGCAGCTTCTCGATGACAGCGAGCCGGATTTTGCCTACGAAGGCGAGATGTCCGTGGACCTCGCGCTCGACCCGGCGCTGCGCGAGCGGAGCTTCCCCAACTCGCGCATCAAGGGCCCCGCCAATGTGCTGATCTTCGCCTTCACCGACGCCGCTAACGGCGTGCGTAACATCCTCAAGATGCGCGCCAATGGCCTGGAGGTCGGCCCGGTGCTGATGGGCATGCGCAACCGCGCGCACATCGTCACACCCTCGGTCACGGCGCGCGGTCTGCTCAATACGGCCATGTTGGCCGGCACGCCCATCGCGGAGAACGACGCCGGTCAGGCCGGACGGGACGAGCTGATCTACTGACTGGCCTGACGACGGGTGGCTCGCATGACCTCAGCGGGTTGAACCGCCCCGTGCGGACCCGCATGGCGGGTGGTGTGGCAGGCGACCGCTCAGGTAAGCTGACCGCCCCTACCTTAATTCGCTTCGCGCGGCCTGTTCCGGGAATCCGCGGGGCGGCGCGAGCAGAACAGCGGTGATGGCAGGATTTCGGCGACTGAGCCGCACAATCGACGCGGTGAACGGTGTCATCGGCCGTATCCTGGCTTGGGTGGCCGTGTTGCTGATCGTGCTCGGCGTGATCAACGTGGTGGGCCGTTATCTGGGCGCGCACCTCGGCATGCAACTGAGCAGCAACGCGGTCCTCGAGGCGCAGACGCAGGCCTTCAATCTGATCTTCCTGCTCGGGGCCGCGTGGCTGCTCATGCGCGGCGGGCACATCCGGGTCGACATCCTGTACGGGCGTTTCGGGCCACGCCTGCGCGAGTGGGTGGACCTGATCGGGCATGTACTGATTCTGATCCCGTTCAGCCTGACCATGATGTGGCTCAGCTGGGACTACGTGATGCGCTCCTGGACGCGGCTTGAGGTCAGCCCGAATCCAGGGGGGCTGCCGCTGTATCCGATCAAGACCGTGATCCTGTTGGCCTTCCTGCTGCTGGCGCTGCAGGGCCTCAGCGAGATCATCAAGCGTGTCGATGCCCTGCGGCAGATCGCTGCGCAGTCCCGGCCGGGGACTGATCCCACCGACACGGCGGGTCCGCGCTAATGGAATACCTGGCACTGGGGATGTTCCCGGTGTTGCTGCTCCTGCTGCTGACCGGTTACCCGGTGGCCTTCGCGCTGGCTGGGACGGGACTGCTGTTCATCCTCCTCGGCAGCGACCTGTTGCCCGGTTTCGGGGTCACGCTGCCTTGGGAGCCGTACTTTCGGATGGCCCGGATGAACGTGATCCCGCAGCGGATCTACGGCTCCATCATGGACAACTACACCCTCGTGGCCGTGCCGTTTTTCATCTTCATGGGCGCCCTGCTGGAGCGCTCGGGCCTCGCCGATGACCTGCTGCGTACGATGGGACGCCTGTTCGGACGGCTGCGCGGGGGGCTGGCCATCTCCGTGGTGCTGGTGGGCACGCTGCTGGCCGCCACCACCGGCGTGGTCGGCGCCTCGGTAGTCACGCTGGCGGTGCTGGCGCTGCCGGTGATGCTCAAGGCGGGTTACGACCGCGGCCTCGCCAGCGGCACGGTTTCGGCGAGCGGTACGCTCGGGCAGGTAATCCCGCCGAGCATCGTGCTGATCATTCTGGGTGACCAGATGGGCGCGAATGTCGGGGATCTTTTTCTCGGCGCACTCATTCCCGGGCTGCTGCTCAGCTTGCTGTTCATTGTCTGGATCGGCTGGACCGCGTGGCGCAGGCCCGAGGCCGCTCCTGCACTGCGGCAGGGGTCCGCGCGCGAGCCGGTGCTGGGACTGCTGGCGGCGGTATTCGGAAGTCTTCTGCCGCCGCTGGCGCTGGTGTTTGCGGTGCTGGGGACCATCTTTCTGGGCATTGCCACAGCCACGGAGGCGGGGGCGATGGGCGCCTTCGGTGCGCTGATCCTGGCCCTGATCAAGCGCCGCCTGACATTCGAGTCGTTGCGCGCCGCAGCCGAGACCACGGTGCGCCTGACCACGATGGTCTTCGTGATCCTGGTCGGCGCGACGGTATTCGCCACCGTCTTCAGCGCGATGGGCGGTACCTGGCTGATCGAGGATTTCCTGAGCGACCTCCCCGGCGGCACGACCGGCTTCCTGCTGCTGGTGCTCCTCGCGGTGTTCGTGCTGGGCTTCTTCTTGGATTTCATCGAGATCACGTTCATCGTGGTCCCGTTGATCGCCCCGGTCGCGATCGCGCTGGGCATCGATCCGATCTGGCTGGGCGTGATGCTGGCGGTCAACCTGCAGACGTCGTTTCTGACGCCGCCATTCGGCTTTTCGTTGTTCTACCTACGGGGCGCCGCGCCGCCCGAGATCCGGACGCGGGAAATCTACCGGGGCGTGGTGCCTTTCATCGCGGTGCAACTGATCGTGCTGGCGGCGATTCTTGCGTTCCCGGGGCTCGCGACCTGGCTTCCCTCCCTGGCCGCCAGATGACTCCGCGCTCGACTGGAGCGGTCCCGGGTGGGTCAGCTCCCGCCGAAGAGGTGGCGCTGGAACCGGAAGGTGGTGCTCCGGTTCCAGTCGCGGCTGCGGTCCATGAACGCGGACCAGTTCTCATGAATCCGCGCGTAGTCGCGGTCCCGCAGATCCTCCTCGTGGACCTCCTGCGCGCCGCGTTCGAACGCGGCGAGCACTTCGTCGGGGAAGTACCGGATCTCGGTGCCTCCGGCGATCAACTCGGCGAGCGCCTCGGGGTTGCGGGCGGCGTACTGGGCGGCCATCCAGGCGTTGGACTCCAGCGCGCAGGCGCGGATCTGGTGCCGGATGTCGGCGGGCAGCCGGTCATACGCAACCTTGTTGAAATAGAAGCCGAGCATCGCGCTGGGCTCGGCCCAGCTGGGCAGGTAGTAGTAACGCGCGACGCGATGCATCCCGAGGATCCGGTCGTCGTATGGACCAACCCATTCGGCCGCATCCAGGGCGCCGCGCTCCATCGCGGTGAAGACTTCGCCGCCGGGCAGCAGCTGGATACTCACTCCGGCCTTGGCCATCACCCGTCCCCCGTGTCCGGGGAAGCGCATGCGCAGGCCGCGCAGGTCGGCGGGCGTGTTGATTTCCTTGTTGAACCAGCCCCCGGTCTGCGGCCCGGTATTGCCCCCGGGGAACGCGACCAGGTCGTCCTTCGCGTTCAGTTCGTCCCAGAGCGCCTGACCGTCCCCAGCCAGCATCCACGCGTTCTGTTCCTCCAGCGTCATTCCGAACGGGATTGCGGTGTAGAAACCGTGCGCGGGGGATTTCCCGATGAAGTAGTAGGGCGCCGTGTGGCAGCACTCGAAAGCGCCGTTCGACACCGCGTCGTAGACCTCCAGCGGACCCACCTGCGCACCGGCCGGATAGGTGCGGATCTGCAGATCGCCGTCGGTCATTTCCTCGATGCGCCGGGCAAAGTACTGGGCGGTTCCGTAAAGGGTGTCGAGCGCCGCCGGCCACGAAGTCACCATCTCGAAACGGAATCGGCGGGGCCGCGCGATCACCGCCGGAGCCTGGACAGTGCCTGCCGCCACGACCCCAACCCCCGCACCCTTCAAGAACGTCCTGCGCTTCATGCTCCCTCCCGGGGTCGGACCAAGGTAAATTATTGAAAATAAATGGAATACGCGGAAAACAAGGGCGTTTTCGACCGTTAAACCCCCGTTTCCGGGGTCATTTTCGCGGTCCTAAGGCTAAACCAGGCGTGTGCGTCCGTATAGTTTGATGAAACCGGTCGCCGGGTGGTGTGGTCCATCTTCAGCGTTGGCAATGCGGAGAAAAGGCGAAGGTCCAGGCAGGCACAGTATGCTGGGTCTTTGGCGATGCGGTTTGGACGCGGATGTGTCCGTTCGGTGCTCGTGCCTGAGCCAGTGCACACAGCGCCTTGCACCGCAAAGGCGACGGCATATCCGATCATGGGAATCGACTCTTCATGCCCCAGGCGGTGCATCTGAAACCCCAGTTGCTCTTGGCAACGCTGATTCTGTACCTGGTGCTGATTCAGCCCAATCACCCCGAGGCGATGACGTGGGGCGCGCTGTGGGTGTTCCCGCTGGAATTGCCGGTGATCATCGCCGCGCTGGCGTTGGCGGGAGCGGGTCTCGCGGGGCAGGTCCTGCGCGCAATCCTGACCGCTGCCATTACCGCGATCGCCGTACTCAAGCTGGCCGATTTCGGAACGTTCATAGCCTTCAATCGCGGATTCAACCTGTTGGTGGACATCAACCTCCTGTCCGCCGCCTGGGTTCTGGCACAAGGCGCCTTCGGTGTTCTGCTGTCGCTTCTGGCGCTGGGTACCGCGGTCGCAGCGGTTGCGCTGGTCGCCTGGGCGCTCTGGTGGGCGACCGGGATCTGGGTACGGGCGGCCCCGGCGCCCAAGTCGAAGTTCGTAGCCGGCGTGCTACTGCTGCCCGCGCTGGCTGTGGCGGCGGCTGAGATGGCTGAGGCGCACCGGGCGGTGACCCTGCCCGAGTCGGTGTCACGGATGATCCCGGGCGCAGCGTTCACCGCGCGCGTTGGCCTGGAGCGTGTCGAGCAGGTTCGCGACACGCGCGCCGATCTTGCCGCCTTTCGCGAAGCGGCCCGAAATGACCCGATGGAGGGAGTCGCTCCGCTGTTCGACCGATTGGGCACGCGCGATCTGATCATCGTCTATGTCGAGAGCTACGGGCGCTCGAGCTTCGAGAACCCGCTGTATGTCCCTACCCACACCGAGACCCTGCGCCGTATCGAGGAGGATCTGCAATCGCGCGGGCTTGCGATGCGCTCGGCCTGGGCGACAGCGCCAATGGTGGGCGGGCAAAGCTGGCTGACGCATGGCTCGGTTGCGTCGGGGCTGTGGCTGGACAATCAGGGGCGTTACCGTGCGCTGCTGGCCAGTCCGCGGCGCACGTTGTTTCACTATGCCCAAAGGGCGGGCCTGCGCACCGTGGCCGTCAAGCCGGCCCACATCTTCCCCTGGCCGGAAGGCGCTTTTTTCGGCTTTGACGTCATCTACAACGCTGCCGATCTCGGTTACGAGGGTGATCCGTTCAACTGGGTGACGATGCCCGATCAATTCACGTTGCACGCCTTCGACCGGCTGGAGCGCGAGCGGCCGCAGAACGCGCCGGGGCGCACGCCGTTGGTCGCGCAGGTGGCGCTGGTCTCATCCCACGCGCCTTGGGTGCCCATCCCGCCGGTGATTGAATGGGACGCGATCGGTGATGGCCGGATCTTCAATCAATGGGCGAATTCAGGCGACCCGCCCGAAGTGGTCTGGCGCGACCACGACTACGTGCGCGATCAGTTCCGTCTGGCGATCGATTACAGCCTGCAGACCATCGGCGCATGGGCCGCGCGCCACGCCGATGACCCACCTCTGATCGTGATGCTCGGCGATCACGAGCCCGCACGCTTTGTCTCGGGCGTGGATGGTTTCGACGTGCCTCTGCACGTGATCGGGCCCCCGGCACTGGTCGATCATTTCGCCCCGCTCGGCTGGACCGAGGGCATGCTTCCCGACCCCGATCAGCCGTCGCTGCGCATGGATGCCCTGCGCGACCTGCTTCTGCGCAGCCTCAGCACGGGTCAATGACGCCCCGGCTGCACCGGGTCATGGCCAACAACGATCTGGATCGCGATCTGCAGCACCGGAACCACCTACTCGTTGGCTCTGCGCAAGCGCGCCTCGACCCGTGCAGCGGTCATCAGCCGCTGGTCGACCACCTCGGGATACAGGGCATGGAACCGCTCTATCTCGAAGACGTGCTCACGGGCAGCCTGTTCCAGACGTTCCCGCGCGGGACGTGACAGGCCCTGCAGCATCAGGAGTCGCGGCGCAAGCCGGCGGATGTAGAGATCGCAAAGCACCTGCTGCTTTTCATCCTGCCAGTCTTCCCGGATCAGGCAGGGAGGGAAGTCGCCCCCCGTCAGGTCCCCGCGCTCGAACCAGACAGCACGAGGTTTCGAGCCCGCGCGCTCCTCGACCATTCTCTCAAGGCGATAGTTGACGGGCGGCACATAGAAGTCCTGCGGTGGTTCCGGCGGCTCCACTTTCAGTTCCGAGGCAGGCATGGGGTGCCACTCGGGTCGCGGCGGCGTGAGTTCCCGTTCCTGTTCGCCCACGCAGGTATACAACAACGCGAGCGGCGTTTCGTCCCGGGCGTCCAGAAGCCAATACTCGTACCGGTCCGCTGCCTCGAAGGGCAGGCGCGCATCAGTGACCGCTTCGAAAAGACGTTGGCTGGCGGAACGAACTTCATCGGCGTCCAGGGCCGGGTGCACGGGGTGGTTCTGCAGCTGGCCATCCTTGGCGGTTGCGACCGCGGCGTGGTTGTAACCGACGATGCGGGTGTAGGTGGACCCGGGATCGACTCTTTGCGAGCGGGTCTGCTGTCGCGGGTCTACCGGCAACCGGTACTGGATCGACCAGTAGTCGCCGTCCATGCTCAGAGCTCGAGCCCGATCCATCTCGGCGATCTGGACCACGCCAACGAAGGGCAGCAACAACCGCCTGGAGTACATTCGGATCACGTCACAGCCTCCCAATGAGCTGTTTTCCACAGACGAGCACCCGGCCGAGGCGCTGCACAGGCAGCCTCGCGCATCGCGACAGGTGAACTATGCCGCCATCGGTCCCGCCCAGCGGCCTGTCATGGTTGGCCATCAAAACACTCCTTTGACTCCGGTCGCCAGCCGAGTTTCCCCGCTCCGGGGTCGGACCAAGCCAAATCTCTGTTAAATAAACCAATAAAGGCCAGAAACGGGGTGAGTAAGAGCCTTGGAGGGCTATTTTTGGGGTCAAAAATGGTCGCCTAAGGGAAAGGCTTGCATCGACTGACAATTCCCATAGCGCATGGATGCCTCCGATGCACGGACTCGGACCTCGTTTTTCTATAGCCTCTTTTCTGGCTCCGAAAACGGCCTTTTAAGCGCTATCTAGGGGGTGTTTTGCGGCTTGGTTCCTAGAGAAATCAGTGGTTTGGCTTGGTCCGACCCCGATGCGCGCGGCCTGCCCAACGGGTGTTTCGGCCTCCGGGGATGAGAGTTTACTGGGCTGGCTCTGCGCAACTCGCGATGTCCCGCGGTGGGCCATGCAACCGGGTCTTGGTGGGAGACTCCCCAAAGAGCCTGGCATAGTCGATGGCGAACTGTCCGGGGTGCCAGAAGCCGAGGTCAAAGGCAACTTGCTGAATGCAGCGCTCATCCTTCCTGGCCAGGATGTGGCGTCGGGCAGCATGCAGCCGAAGTATCTTGG
>SKQM01000197.1 GCA_007119005.1 Thioalkalivibrio sp. | reverse complement strand
GGAACGAACTGGTCAACCAGTACCGCCGGAAGATGGTCGCGCTGCTGTACTGAAGCCCTGCGCGAGGGCGGGCCCTCACGAGCGGCGCCGAGACCGGGGACAGGCTCATAAGCCTGTCCCCGGTCTCGCGGGAGAGGGGAGAGAAAACTACTCCTCGTTCAGCGCCTGGATCACTTCGATCGCCGGGCGGTAGCCCGAAATCAGCTGCCCATTCCCGGTGATCGTCGCCGGGGTGCCGGTGATTCCGAGTTCACGCCCCAGTGCGAGGTGTTGATCGGCTGGTGTCGGACAGTCGGCGGAAGGAACCGCACGACCCGCCTTGGCGAGATCCATCGCGTCGGTGCGGCTCTCCGAGCACCAGATGTCGCGCATGATCGTCGGCGACTGGCGGCCCAGCACCGGGTACATGAAATAGCGGACCTTCACCCCGGCATTCAGGTAGGTCTGCATCTCATCATGCAGCTGCCGGCAGAAGGGGCAGTTCGGGTCGGTGAAGATGTTGATCACGTGCCGCACTTCGCGCTGGGGAACGTAGACGGTCAGCTCGTCATCGGGAATCTCGGCGAAGATCTCCGCGCGCACCCCGCGACGCGACTTTTCGGTCAGGTTCTCCCGGGTTTCGAGATCGATCAGGCTGCCCTGAAGCAGGTAGCGCCCGTCCTCGGACACGTAGAAGATGTCGGTCCCGTAACGAACCTCGTAGACGCCGGGCATCCCCGAGGCCTGGATGACGTCGGGACTCAGTGTCGGCACCACCTCGGCCATGCGGCGCTCGATCGCGTCGGTGGCCAGGGCCGGAGAGATGGCCAGCGCGGCCAGCAGCGGGATCAGGATCGTTCGTGTCATCGGCATGGAACCGTCTCGTCAGATGAAGGAAAACGGGCGGAGTGTACCACCGCTGTCCGGATCGGACCGTCGGCAGCAGGCAGAGTTGCGTCCCGGTGTGCTACCCGCGCGGGTGGTGTCGCGCGTGCAGCGCCTGCAGGCGTGCGCGGGCCACGTGCGTGTAGATCTGGGTCGTGGACAGGCTGCTGTGACCCAACAGCATCTGTACCACGCGCAGGTCGGCACCGTGGTCGAGCAGATGAGTGGCGAACGCGTGGCGCAGCGTGTGCGGAGACAGATCGACGGGAATCCCCGCTGCAGCCGCATGCTGCTTGATCCGGTACCAGAAGGCCTGCCGGGTCATGCCGGTACCGCGCCGGGTCACGAACACGGCCTCGGTCGGGGGGCGGCCCCGCATCAGTTCCGGCCGCGCCTCGCGGAAATAGCGGGCCATCCAGTCACCCGCCTCCTCGCCCATCGGCACCAGGCGCTCGCGCGAACCCTTGCCCGTGACCCGCAGCACACCCTGGCGCGGGTTCACCTGCGATTGCTCCAGGGTCACCAGTTCGGACACCCGCAACCCGGTTGCATACAGCAGTTCGAGCATGGCCCTGTCGCGCAGACCGATGGGCGTTACGGTCCCGGGAGCCGCCAGCAGCGCTTCAACCTGGGACTCCGAGAGACTGTCCGGCAGTGGCCTGCCAATGCTCGGCGCATCGATGCGGGCGGTCGGGTCGTCCCGGCGCAGCCCCGCGGCGACCAGGAAGCGATAGAAGCGCCGCTGGCTGGAAAGCCACCGGGCAACGGACTTGGGGCGCGACCCCGACTGCATCCGCGCTCCGAGGAACGCCAGAAGGTCGGAACGGTTGGCCGCTGCCAGGGTCGTACCGCGTGCCCCCAGCCAGACGGACAGGGCGGAAAGATCCTGCCGGTAGGCATCCAGCGTGAGTCGGGCCAGTCCCTCGACTGCCCAGAGCTCGTCCAGGAACCGGTCGAGCACGGGGTCCGGGTGCGGCACCCGGGACCCCCGCTCCAGCGCAGCGATCTCAGTCGTTCTTCGCACCAGCCGCAGTGCCATGGGCACCGAACTTGCCAGCAATGGCGTCGAAGACCTTGGTCAGTTCCAGCGGCAGCGGGAAGAAGATGGTATTGGCCTGGCTGCTGTTGGACATGTCTGCCATGGTCTGCAGGTAGCGCAGCTGCAGGGCCGCCGGGTTCTGGCTGATGATCTCGGCCGCCTGCGACAGCTTCTCCGCCGCCTGCAGCTCGCCTTCGGCGTGAATGACCTTCGCGCGACGTTCGCGCTCGGCCTCGGCCTGGCGGGCGATCGCGCGGATCATGGACTCGTTCAGGTCCACGTGCTTGATCTCGACATTGGTGACCTTGATGCCCCAGGAATCGGTCTGGGCGTCCAGGATCTCCTGGATGTCGGCATTCAGCTTGTCACGCTCGGAGAGCATCTCGTCGAGATCGTGCTTGCCGAGCACCGACCGGAGGGTCGTCTGGGCCAACTGGCTCGTCGCTGCGAAGTAATCCTCGACCTGGATCACCGACTTCGCCGCATCGACCACGCGGAAATACAGCACCGCGTTCACGCGCACGGTCACGTTGTCCTGGGAGATCACGTCCTGGCTGGGCACATCCAGCGTGATGATGCGCAGGTCCACCTTCACCATCTGCTGGATGCCGGGGATGATGATGATCAGGCCGGGCCCCTTGACCGCCTGGAAACGCCCCAGGAAGAAGACCACGCCACGTTCATACTCGCGCAACACCTTGATGGACATCGCGATGAGCGCGACGACCACCACGAGGGGAAACAGATAGGCACCAGTCATTGCGTCTTCTCCTTCACTTGGGTTGTCTGTAGCCGGCCGCGGGACCCGTGCCCGGGCCGGTTAGCGTGAAAATCGCGCGCCGTTCATCAGGAACGGGCATCTACGGGATCGACGGCGTCGTCCGGCAGCGGCTCGACCCGCAGGCGCAGACCGTCGAGCCCGACCACGCGGACTTTCTGTCCTGCCTCGACCGGCGCCGTGGTGTCGGCCGTCCAGAGTTCGCTGTGCACGAAGACCCGGCCGCTGCGATCGAAGTCCTCCCGTGCCTCACCGACCATGCCCATCATCTCCTCGCGGCCGATGGTCGGCGTGACCTTGCGCAGGCGGAACAGCCGCCCCAGCACCCAGATGGAGAACACGCCGACCACGAGGGCGGTACCGAAAATAAGGGGTAGCGAGATGTTCAAGTCCGGATCGTCCCAGAGAATGATTGAGCCCGTAATGAAGGCGACCATGCCACCGATCCCCAGTATGCCGAAACTCGGCAGGAAAGCCTCGCCGATCATGAAGACCAGCCCCAGCAGAATCAGCGCAAGTCCGGCGTAGTTCACCGGCATCACCTGCAGCGCGTAGAAAGCCAGCACCAGCGAAATCGCGCCGATGACACCCGGATAGATCGAGCCGGGGTTCGAGAGTTCGAAAATGATCCCGTAAATACCGATCAGCATCAGGATGTAGGCGATGTTGGGACTGGTGATCACGGCCAGCAGATTCGTGCGCCAGTCCGGATCGACCCGGACCACCTCGATGTTCGCAGTCTCGAGCACCTTCTCGCCCCAGGGCATGCGCACCGCGTGACCGTCCATCTGCTCGAGCAGGTCCTCGAGATTGTCGGCCACGAACTCGATCACGTTCAGTTCCAGGGCTTCACGGGCGCCGATGTTCACACCCTCGCGCACCGCCTCTTCCGCCCAGTCGGCGTTGCGGTCGAAACGCTCGGCCAGACCGCGGATATAGGACACGGCATCCTCGAGCACCTTGCGCTCCATCGCGGTGTCGCCCCGGCGCTTCTCTTCTTTCTCCTCGGTCACCTTCTCGTCGGCCGCGTTCTCTTCAGCCTCCTCGCCGTCATCAGCGGCGGCGTCACCGGACTTTTCCGCGTCACTGTCCGAGTTCCGGTCCCGTTCCTGGCCGCGCGAACGGCCTCCGTCCGGGTCGTCGAAACCGGGGAACCCACCGCCCATCTGCACCGGCGTGGCCGAGCCGATGTTCGTGGCCGGCGTCATCGCCGCCACGTGCGAGCCCAACAGCATGTAGGTACCGGCGCTCGCGGCGCGGCCACCCGCTGGATGCACGTAGGTCACAAAGGGCACGTCCGAGGCCAGTATCGCCTTGACGATTTCCCGCATCGCCGAATCCAGTCCGCCCGGCGTATCCAGTTTCAGGATCACGAGTTCGGCGCCGTCCCGTTCTGCGCGTTCGATCCCGCGGATGATGTAGTCGCCGGTGGCAGGGCCAATCGCGTCGGACACGGTCAGCAACAGGGCCTGCCCGCGGTCCTCTTCGCCCGATGCCGCGAGCAGCCAGCCGGCGCCGGCCGCCAGCAGGAGGACCCAGAGGGACCTACGGAACCAGGATCTCATCGACTCAAGGCGCATACTCATATCTCAAAGGGTTCGAGGCTCGGATCGTGGTCACGACGGTGCGCAGTGGCCCGGGCAGACGTTCTGTGGGCGAGGTGACCAGGGCTCCATCCTACACGCGGGGGTTGCGGAATTGCGCGTTTTCTCACCTTCTGGTGGACAATCCGCAGCGGCGCTGGTTTCCCCTGATCCGCGCTTTTTGCCGACATGCGCGCCACCCAACCGGCCCCCGGGTGTCATCGCCGCGCGGCTCGGTTATCCTCGCTCAGCCACAACCCTGGGGACACCCTCGACCGAGAAATGGACTCCGAAATGAACACCCAGCGCTCTGACCATTCGATCCCGCTGCTCGGCTTTGCCGCGTGGAGTGGGGCCGGCAAGACCTCTCTGCTGACCCGGCTGCTGCCGGTGCTGCGGAGAGGCGGCCTCGAGGTCGCACTGATCAAGCATGCCCATCACAACTTCGACATCGATCATCCGGGCAAGGACAGCTACGCACTCCGCCAGGCCGGGGCCGGACAGGTACTCGTCGCCTCTAGCCGCCGGTTCGCGCTGATGGTCGAAAATCCGCAGGGCGCGGAAGTCGAGCCGGTGCTGTCCCAGTTGATCGCGCGGATCGACACAGACCGTGCGGACCTGATCCTGGTCGAGGGCTTCAAGCGCGAGCCGATCCCGAAGATCGAGGTCCACCGGCCTGCCCTGGGGAAGCCGCTGCTCTGCAAGGATGACCCGAACATCATTGCGGTGGCGACCGATCGGCCGGAGGTCGTTCCCGCCGGCATCCGCACCCTGCCCCTCGACGACACAGGCGTGATCGCGGCGTTCATTGGCGAGCACTTCAACCTGCCCGACCTCGGCACGGAGTCACGAGCATGAACAGTGCACCTACCTGTATGGACGAGTCCGATCCGAAGTCGCTGACCGTCGAGCAGGCGCTGGAGCGCGTGCTCGCCGAAACCGGGCCGGTCAGCGGCACAGAGACATTGCAGATCACCGATGCGCTCGACCGGGTGCTGGCACAGCCAGTGGCTGCGCGGATCGACGTACCGCCCGCCCGTAACGCGGCGATGGACGGCTACGCACTGCGCACCGCGGATGGCCAGGCCGGAAACCGACTGCGCCTCGTCGGTGTGTCCGCTGCCGGGCACCCCTGGAACGGACCTGTCGGCCCGGGAGAGTGCATCCGCATCCTGACCGGCGCAGTGGTCCCGGAGGACGCGGAAACGGTGGTGATGCAGGAACACGCCAGTGTGGTCGACGGTGGCGAGGTGGTGCTCGAGCGGGACGCGGCTCACGGTGCCCACATCCGGGGTCGCGCAGAAGACACCCGTGCCGGGACCGTGATCCTCGACGCCGGCCGGCGTCTGACCGCCGCGGACATCGGTCTGCTGGCGTCGCAGGGCATCGGCGAGGTGAGCGCGGTGCGCCGCCCGCGGGTCGCCTTCTTCACGACCGGAGACGAGCTCGTTCCCATCGGACAACCGCTGGGCCCCGGCCAGATACACGACAGCAACCGCTACACACTCGCCGCGCTGCTCAAGCGCTATCCGGTTGAATTCATCGATCTTGGGGTGATCGCCGACACCGAAGAGGCGGTCCGCTCGGCACTCACGCAGGCGGGCGCGAAGGCCGACCTGATACTGACCACCGGCGGCGTGTCGGTAGGCGATGCCGATTTCGTGTCCCGACTGCTTCAGCAGGAGGGCCAGGTCGGATTCTGGAAGGTCGCGATGAAGCCCGGCCGGCCGCTGGCCTTCGGCCGCTTCGGCAACGCCCTGTTCCTCGGACTTCCCGGAAATCCGGTCTCGGCGATGGCCACCTTCTCGCTGTTCGTCAGGCCGGCACTGCTCCGTCTCAGCGGCACCGCCGCGGACCCGCCCTGGACCCTGCGGGCCCGGGTGCTGGAGGATCTGCGCAAGAATCCCGGGCGTACCGATTTCCAGCGCGGCATCCTGGAGCAGCGCGACGGCGGCTGGGTCGTCCGCTCCACCGGGGGCCAGGGCTCGCACCAGCTGCGGTCGATGAGCCTGGCCAACGCCTATATCCGGCTGCCCGCGGAGAGTTCCGGGGCCAAGGCCGGCGAAGAGGTCGAGGTCATTCCGTTCCAGTCCGTGTTCTGACGATGGCGGCTTCTCCGACCGAACAGGAGCCCGTGGGCCTGCTGCGCCGTCTTGGATCGATGATCTATGACGGGCTTCTGCTGCTGGCGATCTGGATGGTGCTGGGGCTCGTCTTCGTGTTCCTTGGCAACCTGACCGGGCGGACGCTGATCCCGCTGCAGTTCGCAGCCAACCTCGTCGCCGCCTGGCTGTTCCTGGCCTGGTTCTGGACCCGTACCGGGCAGACGCTGGGGATGCAGACCTGGCAGATCCGACTGCGCGACGAGGGGGGCGGCCGGGTCACCAACTGGAAGGCCACGCTGCGCTACCTCGTCGCGCTCGCGCAATGGCTGCTGGTGCTGTTCGCGATCCATCTCGCCCGGGAGTACGGCGCCGCGGTCACGATTGCCGTCACCGCGCTGGCGCTGGTCGGCCTGGGCCTGAGCCAGCTGCACCCGCGCCGGCTGATGCTGCACGACTGGCTGTCGGGCACGGTGCTGGTGCATGCGCCGCGGCAGGCCGCGACGGCGCACTGAAAGCCCTGTTCACGCCGAAGGTCGCCGAGAGGGCTCGCCTCCCACAGGGGCCCGGTCCCGGCGCGTAGGAGGCCAGCCCCCTGGGCGACGGCTCTGAATGCCCCGAGGCCGAAGGTCGCCGAGAGGGCTCGCCTCCCACAGGGGCCCGGTCCCGGCGCGTAGGAGGCCAGCCCCCTGGGCGACGGCTCTGAATGCCCCGAGGCCGAAAGTCGCCGAGAGGGCTCGCCTCCCACAAGGGCATGGCATGGGTCCGTGGGAGGCCAGCCCCTTGGGCAATGGCGCTGCGGCGAGGTCGGCTGGACCGTTTGCGCTGCGGCGCCGGGTTGCCGATCATGTGCTCCACATTCCTGCGCCCGAGGCGGTGACGCCGCGCTCCGGGCTGCCCTGCGTGTCCGGAGCCCCATGTACGAACAGGTATCCCATTCCCTGCTCAACGAG
>SKQM01000056.1 GCA_007119005.1 Thioalkalivibrio sp. | reverse complement strand
GTGCGTCCTCCGCTGTTCAGGTTGACCGCCGAGCGCGAGAACGATCCGCTGACCGGGTAGGCCTGGGTGAAGCTTCCGGCGAGGTTGCCCAGACCCTGCCCGATGAGTTCCTGGTTCGGGTTCAGTCGCTGTCCGGTGCGTCCGGCGATCGCCCGTGCGATCGCGATGGCCTCGGTGAAGCCGACCAGTGAGATGACGAAGGCCGCGGTGAACAGGGCGGCAACCGTCGTGACACTCAGCTCGGGCATCGCGAGTGTCGGGAGCCCCGCAGGGATGCTGCCCACCACCTTGCCGCCCGCGTTCAGTTTCACGGTGGAGTCGTCCACGCCATCGATGCGCCAGCGCGGACCCTGGGTCTGCTGCTCTGCTCCGAGTGCATCGGCGGCAACGAAGCTGGCCGGGGCGTCCTGCTCGCTCAACACCCGCAGCAGCCGGATGTCGCGCAATTCTCCGTGCACGGAACGGATCTGTGCTTGTACGTGGTCGTAGTCGATGCGGAGCAGTTCCACCTCGTACCGGATGGCCGCAGCCTCGGCCGGAGAGGCCATGTCGATCTCCGGCTCGCGCTCGCGGATCTGCGTATCGAGCTCGGCCCGTCGATCCTTGAGTTCTGCCCAGGTCGCAATCTGCGTCGCCACTTCGGGCGGCATCACCTGTGCGATGTCCACCTCGGTCTTGCGCTCGAACCCGAACGTCCAGCTAAGGAGCGTCAGCACCACCACCGCGGCCAGCACTCCGGGAACCTTCGGGATGAAGCGCTTGAGCACGATCATGATCAGGATCGCGCCCAGTCCGAAGGCGAGGGTCGGCAGGTGCAATCGCGGCAACTCGCCGAAGACGCCCCACAGACCGACCAGGAAGTGCCCGCTGGTGTCGATCGGAACGCCGAGCAGCTTGTTGAGCTGGGACAGCCCGATGATCAGCGCTGCGGCATTGGTGAAGCCGACGATTACCGGGTGGGAGATGAAACTCACCAGCGCTCCCATGCGCAGCAAGCCCATCGACAGCTGGATGATGCCGACCAGGAATGCGAGCACAATGGCCAATGCGATGAATTCGCCGGACCCCGGGCTTGCAAGCGGGATCAGCGCGGTGGCGGTGAGCAGTGACACGACGGCCACCGGCCCGGTGGCCAGGTGGTTCGAGGAGCCCCAGAGTGCGGCGACGATCACCGGCAGCAACGCGGCGTACAGCCCGTACACCGGCGGCAGGCCGGCCAGTTGCGCATAGGCCATCGACTGAGGCACGAGCACCAGTGCGACTGCGAGGCCGGCGGAGAAATCGGCCTTGAGGATGTCCTGGTTTGGGCGTTGCCAGCGCAGGAAGGGAAAGATCCGAAGCAGGAGTGGGCTCATTCGGCGACCTTGAATTCCGGCTGGATAGCAACCGCCCCATATGCATAAGGTGGTCAGGAGAACTGCTCGGGCCATGCGGGGGCGAAGTCCTGGAGAACGCACCCCGCACCATGGCTGACGGGTCGTGACCCGGCAGTATAAACCTTGGCTAATGCATCGCGAACCGAGCATATGTGCACATCAGGTTCCGAGCCAATGAAAAATGGCAATGCGGGGGATAGACGATGATCTATGTGTTGCAGCGCTCGTGCTTGTAAACCCGTGTGTCAGCACACAGAATAAGCGCCTCGGAGAAGTGGCAGAGCGGTTGAATGCACCGGTCTTGAAAACCGGCGTCCCCTCACGGGGACCGTGGGTTCGAATCCCACCTTCTCCGCCAGGTCTTCGTGCGTCACTTGACCCGGGCGTGTCACCGCCAGGCGGACGGATTCGATTCAACCCGCGGGATCAATACGATGGGCGCGGACAGCCGCCCGTTTTCCGAAGCCGCGTTGACGCTCTGCGACCGAAGGTCTAGATTTGAGGGTATGGCCTTGAATTTGTTGCCGTAGCGGCATGGAGGTCATCGCGGCTGCAGATGCCATGAAGGTCACGGAAGCGTTCGTCGCCCCCGGCAGCCTCGCATCGGTTGTGTTCGGTCTCAAGGGGGTTGGCCGCCCAGCGCGTGTTGTCCCTGCATGACCGGCTTGGCCCGTATTCGCCGTCAACGTTGTCGAGGCACCAAGGATGTTCGAAAAGGACCCACGCACCTTCTCGCCGGATTACAAGAATCTGTCGCCAGAACAGAAGGCGATGGTCAAGCTCGAGATCGCGCTGACCAATTTCTTTCGCGCCTTCGAGGGCACCATGCGGCGCTTCGAGCGGCTGGTGTACCCCTCGGTGCTGATCATCGGCCTGATGTCCCTCTCCGGCTTCTATCTGATCTACAACCTCACGGGCGACATGTCCACCATGGCCCGGAGCATCGACCCGAGCATGGAGATCAATCTGGACGCGATGTCCACGAACATGGCGCAGCTCTCCCAGAACGTGTCGACCATGACGGGCGAGATCGCCACGCTGGTAAAGGTGATCGAGTCGATGCAGTCGAACGTGTCCAACATGGACAGCAGCATGGCAACCATGACCGGCTCTCTCGGCGAGGTGCAGAAGAGCATGGTCGTGATGACGGACAGCGTGACCACCATGAACACCAGCATGAGCGAGATGAACCGGCACATGGGGCACATGAACCAGAACATGGGTGCGATGAATCAGAGCATGGGGCGCATGTCCGCGGACATCAGCCGCATGGCGCACGACATGAACCGGTTCACTCGTCCAGAGAGCATCATGATGCCGTTCATGCGCTGAGGCGCCACTCGATCCTGTTCGATCCCCCCTTGCTGGTCGGGCTGGGACTTGGGTTGTGGAAAAACGGTCTCGTCGATGGGTTATCCTCTGGCATGCACCCACGCCGTGAGGAGTCCCGATGCTGGTCACCTTCCGCACGCCTGCCTACAGCGACATCACCATGTTCGGCGACGTAGCGCTGGCTCTGATCCAATACATGGGGCACAGCCCCACGGTACCGAGCGCGATCGCCGCCGAGGACGTGCCGCGCGCGCTGGAGCGGCTGCGCGCTGCCATCGAGGAAAAGGGCGGGGAGACCCTGCCGCCGGTCCCCGATGATTCGCGGTCGAACGCGGACAAGGTGAGCCTTGCGCACCGGGCGCTGCCGCTGGTGCAGTTGCTGGAGGCCGCCGCGAAGGCCGAGGAATATGTGATGTGGGACCGCTAGAAGCTACTCCCTGAGAGGCTGAAGATGTCGTTGATGCAGATTCTGGTATTCATCGCGGTCGGCGCGCTTGCTGGCTGGATTGCGGGTGTAGTGGTTCGCGGAGGCGGACAGGGCATCGCGCTGAACGTGTTCGTCGGGATCCTGGGTGCCTTTCTGGGCGGCTGGGTGTTTGGCACGCTGGGCATCGGTGCGACCGGGCTCGGCGGGCTGTTCCTGATGGCGACCGTGGGGGCCGTGATCCTGCTGACGCTGCTGCGTCTGGTGACCCGCGCCTGATCCGCGAACCGGCTTCGGCACGGGCTTCCGGGCACGCACGGGGATGTCAGTCTGCTGCAGCCTGTGCTTGTCCCTGGCCCGCAACCGCTGCGTGGAAGTGATAATGCGCGTTGACGCGCTCGACGTAGTTGCGCGTCTCGGCGAAGGGTGGGATGCCGTTGTGCCGTTCGACGGCACCGGGCCCGGCATTGTAGGCGGCGAGGGCCAGATCCAGATTCCGGTCGAAACGCTCCAGCATCTGGGCGAGGTAGGTCACTCCTCCGCGGATGTTCTGCGCCGGGTCGAAGCGGTCGGTGACGCCCAGTTCGGCCGCCGTGGCGGGCATCAGTTGCATCAGGCCGTGCGCGCCGACCCGTGAAACCGCATACTGATCGAAGCAGGACTCCACCCAGATCACGGATTTGACCAGCAGAGGGTCGAGGTTCCGGCTGTTCGCTTCACGGACGATGATGCTGTCGAAGGGACCTGAACCGACTGGCATGACTTCACCCGCGGACAGGCGGCAGCGGACCGATGCGGTTGGCCTGCCGTAGGTGGCGATCAGCGTCATCGCCGCGTCGCGCTGGCGCTGGTTCGTGACCAGCCGTTCTCCGCTGGGCGTCTGGTAGACGAAGATCTGCCCGCCGGAGCGGTTGGTGGAACTCCCGCTGCTGGGGATTCCCACCCGGCGGTAGGTCACGCCGCTCGTTGGGCGCTGGTCCGTGTACACTCGGATGCCGTCCGCGTCGAGGTAGGTGTAGAGTTCCGCCTTGGCCGTGGCCGACCAAAGCAACAGGCCGCTGGTGAGGAGCGACAGCAGCAAGGCCCTGGGAACATGTCGATGCACCATCTCAGCATTCTAGCCTGTCGTGACTGACGACACACGGGTTTCCTGGATGACAGCCCTGGAACCGCTTCCGGAGCGGCTGGAGCGCGAGCTGCCCGGGCGCTGGTCCGGGTTCGAGTTCCTGCCGAGCGTGGATTCGACGAACGGCAGGCTATTGGACAGCGAGGAACTGGTCTGTGACGGCTTCCACGTCTGCGTCGCCCGTGAACAGACGGCCGGAAGAGGGCGCAGGGGGCGGTCGTGGGTGTCTTCGGGTGGCTCCGTCCTGACCTTTTCGCTGGGTCGGGCACTGGCGCCCCGGGAGGCTCCGGCACCGGCCCTGACCCTGGCGATCGGTGTCGGTCTTGCCCGCGGTCTGTCCCGCTGTGGCGTGCAAGGATTCGGGTTCAAGTGGCCTAACGACCTCGTGACCGGGGAAGGGGCGAAGCTGGCGGGAATCCTGGTCGAGGCCCGGTCGGGTGCCGGCGGGCGGCTGCCGGCACTGGTGGCAGGGGTGGGCCTGAACTGGCGGGATGCGTCGCTGCTGGGGCTGGATCGCGATGTTGCCGATCTGGCCGGTCTGGCCGCTCTGTCCGGAGCGGAGGTGCCGCAGCTGCCCGATCTGCTGCAGGCGATCCTGGTCGAGCTCGTGCTGGCCTGGGAGGCTTTCGCGCAGCGCGGGCTGCAGCCCGCGCTGGAGGATTACCTTCGCCTCGACCACCTGTACGGGAAGAGGGTCCGCGTGTTGGATTCGGGCGAGGAGGGCACGGCCGCCGGCGTGGATCCTGTCGACGGCGCCCTGCTTTTGCAGGGGCCGGACGGTCTGCAGCGGCTGTATTCGGGCGATGTCTCGGTGCGACGGGTGGATTGTGGCTGAGACCCTGCTGCTCGATCTCGGCAGCAGCAGCCTCAAGTGGCAGGTGCGTTCCGACGCCGGTCTGGTTCTGGACGAGGGCCGGCAGGAATGGGCCACCTCGGACGTCACTCCCGCGCTGCCTCGGCTCCGACCGGTGTCGGTCTGGATGGTTCGCGTCGGAATGGAGCAGAGGGAGCGGGTCCTGCGCGCCGACATCCGGGCCCGATACGGCGGGGTGCCGGTCGTCAGCGTCCGTCCCCAGACGCAGGGCCCTGGCGGCCTGCGTCTGGACTACGACTTGCGACAGTTCGGGGCCGATCGCTACTGCGCGCTACTGGGCGCGCTGGCACGCACCAGGGCGCCTGCGGTGGTCGTCGATGCCGGCACGGCGGTGACTCTCGACCTGCTGGGCGCGGATGGGCGGCATCTGGGCGGGTACATCCTGCCCGGCCTGCGACTCGGCCTCGAGGCTGTGAATCGGCTGTTCACCGATGAGTTGCAGTCACAGGTGGCTGCGACCCTGCGCCTGGATGCGGAAGTCACCATCGACGATCCAGCTCGTGAACCGGGTCACGATACCGGGAAGGCCCTGCTGCATGGTTGGATACAGGGGCTGGCGGGCGCCGTCGAACGGCTGGGTGCGCAACACCCGCTCGCGGGTCAAGACCTCGCCTGGTGGCTCACCGGGGGCGATGCGGCAAGGCTGGCAAACCTGCTCGGCCGGCCGGTGCACGTGGAGCCCGGCCTCGTCTTTGACGGCCTCTGGTGCCACCTGAGCCCCGACTGCGGGCAGGGCGCGACACCGTGAGGGTGCGCTGGGTGCTGTTGCTGCTATTGGGCCTTAACCTCGCCTATCTGGGATGGGGCCTGTACCGTGCAACCCTCACCGACCCCTATCGCGACAGCGCACCCCTGCAGCGTGCGCCGGGTGTCAGCGAAATCCGGCTGATCGATTCCCTCGCCGATTCGCCACCACCGCGGGCTGCCGGGGAATCCGGCCAGCCGACCCCCGCGGATTCGCGCTAATGGGCCAGCGCCTGGAAGCCCAGAGCTACGTCGTCTGGGTCGGCGCCGGGCGCGATCCAGAGCTGCGCGTGAACCCGGTCGGGGTCGATCCCGGCATCTTCGATGTCTGTCGGATCGAGCCGGCTGAGCCACCATGCCAGGGCCGCCTGCGTTCGGGTCTCGATCCAGGGCTCCAGTTCATCGCTCCGGCGTTCCCGATAGGCGTCCAGTGCAGCGTCGTGGAACGTCGAGACGATCCGGAGCAGATGCAGCTCCGGTGACCGGCCCACGGCTCCAGTCGCCTGCAGGTAGAGATGCCAGGCGATTCCCGGCCAGACCTGCGCGGGCAGATAGCCGTCCAGCTCTGGCGGACCGTCGGGCGGTTGGGCGTGCAGGTAGCCGTCATCGGTTCCCAGCGCACGATCCAGGGATCCCAGTGCCGACCCGGCCCAGTCGAGCAGCGAGGCGTCTTCCAGCGCCTCGGCGGCCCGGACCAGCGCGGCGATCGTCTGGGCGGAAGCGTCGGCGAAGCTGGTGCGATCGACCGGTGGCGGCGCCAGACCCTGACGCACCTGCAGGGGCTGCGCATAGTAGAAGTTGTCCGAGTGCTGGCTGCCGAAAAAGCGCTCCTCCTCGGGATCCCAGAGGTGGTTGCGCAGGTAGTCCAGGTTGCGCTCGACCACTTCTCGGTATGTCGCGTTACCGAAGCGGGCGTAGGCATCGGCAAACACCCAGAGGAAGGCCGCATTCTGGTCAAGCCGCTTCGAGGTCTCCAGCGCGCGCTCGCGATCCGGCTGATCGGGATCGTAGAAGAAAAAGAACCCGCCTTCCTCGGGATCCCAGAGGTCTTCGATCACCTGGTCCAGCAGGTCGGGCACGCGCTGCTGCCAGTCGTCCTGGCGCAGTAGAAAGCCGAGAGTCCAGGGTTGCGGGCGCTTGCTGAGCGTGCCGAACATCGCGCTGCCGCTGAGCCGCCGGGAGCGTGGGTCATAGACCTCGTTCAGCATTTCCAGGAAGGCGCCCACCGTTTCGATCGGCTCTTCCGCGGGAGCCAGTTCGCGGCCCGTGGCGGAGATGTGCCGCCGCTGTTCGGTCAGCACCCGGGACAGGTCCGCCGGTCCGACATGACCGGTGAATCGGCCCCGGATTTCGTCCCGTGCGTCCACGATGACCACGAACGGCAGGCCGCGGCCTCCGTAACGGGTGAACAAGTCGCGTCTGCGATCGAGGTCGATCAACACGGGGATATAGCCCTTCTCGATTGCCGCGACGACGTCATCGTGTTCCAGGCT
>SKQM01000089.1 GCA_007119005.1 Thioalkalivibrio sp. | reverse complement strand
GTACCAGCGCGCCGGGAACTCGTGCACCATCAGCCCGAACACCTCGAACCGGCTGTCCTCGAGTTCCGTGGCCAGCAGGCGCTCCGCGAGCGGGGTGAGCCCGTACCAGGCCGCCGCCAGCACTGCCGCGACGAGGAAAACGTACGCGGGCCAGACCGAGTGCCCGCGCAGCACGTGGCGGTGGCGCGACCACAGCAGGAGGCCGACCACCGCGCCGAGCACCGCCGCCGCGCTCCCGAGGCGCGAGGCGCTGGCGAACAGCGCAGCCCCGATCACCGCACCGGTGATCAGGCTGCCGGCGAACTTGAGCTCACGGGGCAGGCGCGCGAGCAGCGGCATCTCGCGGATCCACCAGACGGCAACGCCAAGGGGCCACAGCAGGGCGAGGTAGGCCGCAAACAGGTTGCGGTTGCTGAAGGTGCCGTGCACGAAATCCGGGTTGTTGCGCAGCCAGATCCCGAGGATGTTGTCCGCTCCGGCCGCGTGCGCCATCACGCCGTACACGGCCTGGAACAGCGCCATTGCGACCAGCGCCAGCCAGACGATATTGCGCTGGGCCGAGCGCATCCGTCTAGCGATCCAGGCGATGGTGAACAGCGCGACGAAGGCCGCCCACCCGCGCAGGCTGGCACCGATGTCCGGTGCCCAGTGGCGCGGATCGAAATCCGCATAATCCCAGAACCTGTCGGGATACGGCCCGAACGCCTGGGCCAGCGCCGGCAGGGGCAGCACCTGCAGCAGCACGGTTCCCGTGAACACCGCGAAAAAGGCGATCCAGGCGCGACTGGGTGGCGGCAGCGCCCCGCGCAGCGGCAGCGTGGCGAGCAGACCCGCGAGCAGCGCGGCGGAGACCAGCAACAGTTGGCTCGCAGTCAGGGTGAGCGGGTTGCGGTTGCCCATCATCAGCGGCAGCGCCAGCGCGACAGCCACGAGCACCAGCGTCGCGGCCAAGATGCCAGGACCCACCGGCGCACGGGCTTGGAACTGGCCCGGGTAGAACGCCTCGTGCTCAGTAGTCGATGCTGGCAATGTGCCACTCCTGGCTCTGCTGGATCAGCCGGTAGCGGATTGGGCCGCCAGTGGATACCCGGCGCCCGTCCGAATAGTGAATCTCGAGGTCGAACTGGCCCGTGGCGATCCAGGCCCCGGAGTCCGGCTCGACGGTTTCGATGTCCACGTACAGGCGGCGCAGGTGGGAACGCGCGAAGATGCGGGTATAGGTAATGCGGAACCAGGTCCGGCCGTCGTTGTGGTTCTCACTCGGCTGATCGGCGAGGAGGCGCATCAGTTTCTCGATGTCGCCCGCCTCGAACGCGTACCGGTACCGTTCGATCACGTCCATGATATAGCCGAAGCCATCGGGGCCAGTCACCGTCCGGATGCCTTCGCCGTTCACCGGCGCCGACACGTCGGCAGCGAGCGCATCACCCCCGGGCGCCGGAGCCCCGGCAGGAGTGGAGATCACGCCTGGGAGGGAATCCTGCTGCCGCCCCTCCAGTTGCTGGGCCTGGGCCCAGCGGTTCGGTGCCTGAACGAAGTAGACGTAGAGCACGCCGGCGAGCGAGGCGATCACCACCAAGGCGACCAGCTTCGCATCAAGGTGGCGCGTATTGCGCAAGTGGTCTTGCAGCAGTGCCCTCAGGCCGGTGCCGAAACGGATGCTGCGGGACCAGCGGCCGAGGGGCGGCACCACCACCCCTGTTCCGGGAGAGCCGAGCATCGGCCACGGCCCGAGCCGTTCCGGTGGCGCATCGCGAGAGCGGCGGTAGGAGCGCTGAATCGCCTGGAACCGCGAGGTTAGCCAGCCTGCGAGTTCCGCTGAACGATCCGGGTGAAAGGCAGCCAGCAGGCGCCTGTACTGAAGACGGCGCTGGATCGCATCACCGCCCAGCCACGCGGCCGCCTCGTTCAGCTCGTCGCCGATGAAGAGCAGATCGTCGAGCTGACGGTACACGAGGTCCAGCAGCAAGGGTTCGGCGCCTGGGTTTCCCAAGAATGGGGCCAGATCGTTACCCCCCCCACTTCCACTTCGGCCACTGACCCACGCGAGCACCGCGCGCAGCTCTGCGTCGTTCAGGTGCTTCATTTCGGACAGGCGCAGGCTCAAAGCGAGATCGCGCAAGTCGTTTTCGTCGAGGGTCATGCGGATTCAGTCGGGTGCAGCGACGGGCTCGAGCCGCAACGCGTCCAGCCACAGACGCCCGGCGAGAAAACGGTCGAAGTCGAGCCGGGTCGGATCGCGCCGGACCTGTAGATCTATGTTTCCGACTTCGCTGGGGGGTTCGAGCTCGACCGCGAATGGCGCCCAGTCGAAAGTGGCCGCCGGCAGGTCGACCCGGGCATGCGTGCCCTCCCCGGCCGAGACCCACAGGTAAGGCAGGCTCATGGTCGTGAGCCCTTCCGCCCGCCAATAGCCCGTGAGCACCCAACCGCGCGGCCCCGCGACGGTCGGAATGTGCAATGACAGGCCGTTCATCCGGAGGTTCTCGCGTCCATCGAAGTCGACGCGCAGGCTCGCGGGTGCACTGACGAATTCAGCCGTGTCCCGGACGACCTGCGCCCCGGCGGGAAGCCGGGTGCGCCAGTGCAGGCCGCGCCCGTTGCCGAGCGCGTGCTGGAAATCGCCGTTGGGCACCGCCCCCGGAACGTAATCCGGAAAGCTCTGCCACCAGGCGTACATCGCGTAGTCCGGCTGCCCCTCGGCGAGCGCGAGGTCCACGAAATCGAGTAGACCGGGGTCGTCCGCGCCGCGTGGCTGCGGCAGCCGCTCCCATGCCTGCACGGCCAGGTCGAGCCAGGCGGTACGGCGTGCAACGCGCAGCGCCCCCAGCAGGTGCGGCTCGCCCTCGGGCAGGATGCGATCGATCAGCGCGCCGGCATCGGGCAGCCATTGAAAGGCGAGTGCCAGCGCCTCTTCAGTGCCGGCCGCGTGGTCCTGCAGCCACGCACGCAGCGCCGTCTCGGCGCGGTCGTACTCTTCGAGTTCGTACATCATCAGCGCGACCTGCCAGTTCAGCCCGCGATGCCCCGGCTGGACCACCCTTGCCGCCTGGGCGTAGTCCAGCACGCGCGCAGGACATTCCCCGGCGAGGTGAGCGTTCAGTGCCCGCCCAAACCAGCGCAGGGGATCCAGAGGGTAACGCCGCAGTTGCCAGGAAAGGACCGCCTCCGCGGCTTCCGGCTCAAGACCGAGGACCTCGTCGGTTGCCGCCGCGAGCGCCTGCCCGCTAAGCCCGCCCCAGGGATGCCGGACTTGGAGTTCGGACAGGCTCGGTTCGAACCGCTCCCAACCCAGACTGCGCAGCGTGTGGTACTCAGTCCACGCGATCCAGAAAGCGGCCATGCCCGCGAGGGGAATCACCAGCCAGCGTAACGCGACGAAGACCAAGAGCCCTCCGGGCGATCAGGACGCCTTGCGCTGCGGGATGGCCTCGGTTTCCCGATGGCTCTTGTCCGGCTCGTAGTTGTAGTAATAGGACGAGTAGTAGGAATACTCGGGACTTTCCAGGTCTACCCGGTTCAGCACGACGCCGAGGAGCGGCGCCTGCACCTGATGCAGGCGCTGGACCGAGATCCGGAAATTTTCCTTCCCGGTCTGGCCAGCGGAGGCAATGAGCACCACGCCATCGACCATCCGGGACGCGACGACGGCATCGGCCAGCCCGAGAATCGGCGGCGCATCCATGATCACGTGATCAAACATCCGCCGACAGTCAGTGAGCACCTGTGCGAACTGGCTGGAACTGAGGAGTTCGGCGGGGCTGGGGGTCGCGTGGCCGGTGGGCATCACGTGCAGGCCCTCCTGCTCCGTGCCCTGGATCAGGAGTGGCTGGATTTCCGCACCGCCTCCAATCTGCGAGATGCCATCGGTGAGCCCGGGCGCGCGGGGTACCCCGAAATCCCGGTGCACCGAAGGCCGCCGCAGGTCGGCATCGATCAACAACACCGAGGCCCCGTTTTGTGCCAGCACCGTGGCCAGGTTTTCGGCCACCGTGGTCTTGCCCTCGCCCTGGGAAGCGCTGGTGAACAGCAGGAGCTTCGGCATACCCGTTGGGGTCGAGAACATCAGGCTCGTGCGCAGGGACCGGAACGCCTCCGAGACCGCGGACCTTGGGTGCGTCACACTGTAACGGGAGAGGGCACGGTCCGGACGACCACGGGCCGAGGCACCCTTCTGGTCGCGTGGGCGTACGAGTGGGATGAGCCCCAGCACCGGGCGATCGACCAGGCGCTCGATGTCCTCGGTTCGGCGGATGGTGCTGTCGAGGAACTCCAGCAACAGCGCGAGACCCACGCCGATCATCAGACCCAGCATCGATGCGATCGCGAGGTTCTTGGTCAACACCGGGTGGAAAGCGCCACCCGGCACGCGGGCCTCGTCGATCACCGAGATGTTCGACTTCTGCACCCCGGCGGCCACGCCGACTTCCTTCATACGCTGCAGCAGCGCGTCGTACAGCTCGCGGTTGGTCTCGAACTCCCGCATCAGGATGTTGTATTGCACGCTGCGTTCGTTGAGTGTCATCAGCTGCTCTTCGCGCTGTTCGATCGCCTGTTCAAGGGACCGGGCTTCGGCGGTTTTCGCCTCGAGCCGACCCGCCACTCCGCTGACGACCCGATTGCGTTCGGCGGCAACCTCTGCCCTGAGCGATTCGAGTTCCTCGCGTTTGTCCACCAACCCCGGGAAGGTGTCGGTGTACTGACGGGCGAGCTGCTGGTAGGCCAATGTTGCGTCCTGAAGCCGAGCCTCCAGCTCGGGGAGGCGCCCTCTGGCCAGCGCGCTGCCGCCTAGCGAATCGAGCTGCTCCAACCGCCCCTGCCGCAGCAGTTCACTCCAACTTGACAGCTGCAAGAGCTCACGCCGGATTTCGTCCAGGCGCGCGCTCTTGCTGCGCAAACCGTCCCGAGCCATTTGAATGTTCTGCTCCAGGTCGGAGACCCGGGCCTGTCGAGCGAACTCGGCCAGCGCGCGGTCTGAACGTTCCAACGCGATGCGCATCTCGTCCAGCTGCCCTTCAAGAAACCGCCGGGCCTGGGTGCCGGAATCGAAGCGGCGTTGCAGCGAACTGTCGATATACTCGCGGACCACCGCGTTGGCGAGGCGTGCCGAGAATTCGGGATCGAAACTGACGACGCTCACCCGGACCACCTGCGTGTTGCGAACCGGCACGACCTCCACCTTGCTGCGAAGCCTCGCAGCAGCCGCGGGGACCGGATCGCGAGCGGCCCGCGGCTCGGTTGCCGGCACATCGGCGTCGGAGGCGCCGAGAACCCGGGCGATCAACAGCGCCACGAGGCCGCGCACTTCCGCGACGACGCTGCGCTGCCGCATCTGCCCGGTGAGTTCGGGATGATCCTGCAGCTGCTCGGCCCGAACCACGGCCTCGGCGAGTGAACGGCTGCGCAGGATTTCGTACTGGCTCGCCCGATACTCGGCCGAGCCGCGGCCCGAGGTCTGGTCGAAATCCTGGAATCCGAGAATCTGGGTCGCCTCGGGCTCGATCAACACCAGCGCCGTGGCACGGTACTCGGGAACCTGCAGTTTGGTGGCGACGAAGCTCGCCGTGACGACGACCAGCAACAAGGCCAGGATCAGCCACTTCCGCTTGACCAGAATCTTCCAGTATTCGCGCAGGTCGATGCTGTCGTCGTCGTCGGGCGCACCCAAAAACGGCTGCGGCTCGTAGCGCACCATCGAGCCCCCCGTGGCGGGGCTCGTCCTCAAAGGGTGGCTCTTTGCATCGCGGTCTTCACCTGAAGCCATGGGATTTCTCGAAAGGGGCCTGTTTCAACTCATTCATGCTGAAGATCGCGCGCAGCGCGCTTTTCATGGTACGGGGGGCATATCGCGCCCTGATCGTTAGCGTGAAAATACAGCCACGGAAGTACACGGAAAAGGGTCAAAGGGCTTTTTTTGCCACGGATGGCCACGGATGAACACGAATAAGCCTTCAGTCAAAACACATCCGTGTTCATCCGTGTGTATCCATGGCTGGACTTGTCATCCTTCGGGGTGGTCCGGATCCATGCCAGTTAGCGTGAAATGTAGCCACGGATGAACACCGAAAAACACGGAGATTGGTTGATTGAAATCCTATCCGTGTTCATCCGTGTGTATCCGTGGCCCCACTTTTCATTCTTTGGGGGTGGCCCGCCAATGCCATGACCGTCGGCGCGAACCGCTCGGACGAAACCGCCTACGCCCGACGCTGGCGACGAGCCGCTACGGCGCGGATGGCGTCCCCGCGAAATCAGGGTTTGCGAAGCTTGGGCCGGCTTAAGGACTCGCCGGGCACGGTCTGAACGGCGGCGGGACGAAGCCGGGCGGCCCAATCGGGCGCCGACCCGGGGCGAAGCCCGGAGGACAACCGCCGACGAATGGGGGCTCGGGCGGCATCGGACTTGCCGGAAACGGTCCGCCGGCCGCGAACGGCCGCCCCGGCGGCCCAATTGCGGAGTTTCCGGCAGGCCCACCATGGAACTGCGGGTTGGGGCCGCTCGTCGCCCAGGGTGGTGGACCGGGCGGACCCAAGCCTTGCGCGGATAACGCGACCGGAAGGGCAGCGAACCCGGAGAAGATGGCCCCTGTCACCAGGAATCGTAAGACGCTGTGTGCTCGCATTGCCCGCCCCCCCTGCCGAGGCCAAACAGGATCTAGGTCGAAAACATTAACAACCGTTTAAGCTCCATGGTACCTGCCTTACCCTGCAGGCTCAACTGTCTTTCCCCAGCTGCGCTGCCGGATCACGCCCGCAGCCACCGCCACCAGCTCCCGAAGCCGCGTTTTGGAGACGGCAACGCTTGGCTCAGCAGACCGACATTCACCGGCTGTCCCTCGGCCAGTGCGCGCGGGAAATCCTCGGTGAGGAGCGTTGCGGTTTCCGGTGAGGTCCAGCGCGCGACCTGCTCGCGGCCTGGCGTGAGTTCGGGAACGCGGCGGCTGTCGCGATGGGCGTCCGAAGCCATCACATGGATCAGGCCATGACCCACCATAAGCCTTGCCGCTTGCTGTACGCGCGGGCCGAAACGCCCGTTGCAGGACTGCGCGGTTACCTGTGCGAGACACCCCATCTCGATCCATTCGGAGAGCTGACCGGTGGCCTCGATGAGTTCCGCGTTACGCTCCGGATGGGCGATGACCGGCTGCAGACCCAAGGCGAGGATTTCCTCGAGGATACTGGTCGCACCCAGAGGCACCGTCTGCACAGGCAATTCGACCAGTACCGCCCGCTGGCGGTCGCCGATCGTCAGCGCCGTGCCCCCGGCCAGTGCTGCGGGGAGCTCCGGTACGAGATGACACTCATTGCCCGGCAGGACCTCGAGCGGTATTGCGCTTTGGCGCAGATGCTCGCGAAATACCGAGCAGTGTTCCCGCACCTGTTGGGCCGGGTTGTCGTACACGCCGTTCAGGTGGTGCGGCGTCAGCACGGACAGCACAATACCGTCTGCCACGGCC
>SKQM01000193.1 GCA_007119005.1 Thioalkalivibrio sp. | reverse complement strand
GAGGAAACCGGTGCAATCCACCAGATCGGAAACCAGGTCTTCAAGGAGGCGACCCTCCGGGCACGGGAGTGGCGCAAGCGTTATCACCCCGAATTCCAGATCAGCGTGAATCGCTCCCCCGTCCAGTTCTTTGCCGATGGCCCGACCGAAGACGACTGGCTGGAGCACCTGGAGGCAATCCAGATGCCGGGTGGCGCGGTCGTCATCGAGATCACCGAGGGAGTGCTGCTCCGCGCCGCGGTGAACATCAACGAAAAGCTGCTGCGCTTCCGCGATGCCGGCATCCAGGTCGCAATCGACGACTTCGGTACCGGCTATTCCTCGCTCGCCTACCTGAAACGTTTCGACATCGATTACCTGAAAATCGACCGGACCTTCGTCAGCAACCTCGAGACCGATCCGAGTGACCGCGCCGTTTCGGAAGCGATTGTGGTAATGGCCCACAAGCTCGGCTTCAAGGTCATCGCCGAGGGCGTGGAGACCGAAGGACAGCGCCAGATCCTCCTCCAGATCGGCTGCGACTACGCCCAGGGCTACCTCTTTTCTCCGCCCATCCCGACGAGCGCGTTCGAGGACCTGCTCGACGCGCAGAAAAACAAAAGACGGATCGCCAACGGCTAGTGTCCTGTCACACCCCAACGAAAAACGGGAACCCGGCCTGATCGTCCCGGGTTCCCGTTTTGCTGTTGATTCTGGTGGGCGGTACTGGGTTCGAACCAGTGACCCCTGCCGTGTGAAGACAGTGCTCTACCGCTGAGCTAACCGCCCGAATGGGTGGCAAAGAGTAAGCTTCACCGGGATTACGGTCAAGCACTTCCCTACGCTATGCTTACAGCGAACTGAAGCCCCGGAAAAACCGGGACTGCAGAACCATTGGCGCATCAACCGGGAACCGTTTCCCCATCGGGTACCTCCAAGCGGGACGCCAACCACACCCGATCTCGACCCAAAGGGAGCGACCATGAGCGACGTCATCACTGCCGGCCATCCTGCCATGCCCCGTTATGCGCTGGTTCAGCGCCTGCTGCACTGGCTGATCGCCATCCTCGTGCTGCTGGCGCTGGCCTTCGGGGGCACCATCGGCTATTTCGGGTTCAGCGGCCTGCGCGACACTTTCGGCGCGGCCGGAACCGACTTCATTTACACCACCCACAAGACCCTTGGCGTGCTGGTACTGGGTTTCATGGTGCTGCGCCTGCTCACCCGGTTCACTTTCGGGAAGCCGGCGTACGCAACGCCGCTCCCGGCACCCCAGCGCATCGCGAGCCAACTCGTGCACAGCCTGTTCTATGCCCTGCTGATCGCGATGCCGGTGCTCGGCTGGCTGGCCACCGCGTCGGGTGGATTCCCGGTGCACCTGTTCCACATCGAACTGCCGGGCTTGATCGGCCGCAACGATGACCTCTCCAAGACCCTGTTCCTCTGGCACCAGTACGTGGGGTATGCGTTGGTCACGCTGATCGTGCTGCACGTGGCCGGCGCCCTCTACCACTGGCGCATCCGCCGTGACGAAGTGATGCAGAGGATGAGCCTGTTCCGCTGAGTCCCCCGGGAACAGACTTGCAAATCTGTCCCCGTCCGTCCCTCGCGAAGCCGCCTCGGGGCGCTCAGTCGTCGCTGCTGTAAGCCGTTTGCCAGGGGCTTCCGGCGATACGTCTGCGCCTGACGTCGTCGGTATCCGACACCTTCTCCCGATGCATACGGCGATCCCGGAGGCGCACGACCGGCGCTCCCGCCTCGGCTCTCCCGGGCAGCACGGCAGGCGCGACGACGCGAGATTCCAGTTCGTGCAATGCCACGAGTGCCGGACCGGGTACCAGCTCCGAAGGGGCGAGCAGCAGGCCGCGCTCACGCAACCACAGCCCCGCCGAGCGGCTGCCGCTGACACGGACCAGCGCCGGTGCGAGCAGCAACCCCGCGAGCACGGGCGAAAGCCACCAGAAGAATCCCGGCGCCCACCAGGCGACCATCAGCCCCCAGAGCACGCCAGTGGACACGAAGGGCCAGGTTCGCTGCCAGCTCTCGGACCAGGACACCAGCCGCCCCTCGCGGGGCTGGGCGGTCCAGTTCACGGTGCGCCCGAGCGCGACCGCGCCGACGAACAGGCTGTGAAACGCCATCATCAGCGGCGCAATGAGCACCGAGAAAAATGTTTCCAGCAAGCCACCGCCCACCAACCGCAGCGAGCCACCGAACCGCTCCGCCCCCTGAATCAGGGCCAGCGCGATCCCGAGCAGCTTGGGCAACAGCAACAGCACCACCGTCACACCGAGCAGCGCATAGGCGACCGGCGTGTGCAGCTGGAAACCCAGCACCGCCGAGCCCGCCCCCGGTTCCGGACCGTGATAGGTGGCCACCGCAGCCGCAGTAGCCGTCGCGAGCATCAGCAGCCAGAAAAACGAAGCCAGGTAGGCCAGTGCCCCGAACAGCAAATGCATCCGGCTGACGAGGTGCAGACCAGGTGTGCCCAGGAGACGCAGGTGCTGAAGGTTACCCTGCGACCAGCGGCGATCCCGCGTCGCATAATCCACGAGGTTCGCCGGGAGTTCCTCGTAGCTTCCCGCCAGTTGTGGCAGCAGCCACACGTCCCAGCCGCCACGGCGCATCAGGGCCGCCTCGACGAAATCGTGACTCAGGATCTCGCCACCCAGCGGCGGACGGCCCGCGAGGACCGGGAGATTGCAGTGTTCCATGAACGGGCGCACACGGATGATCGCGTTGTGCCCCCAGTAGTTGCCGGCACTGCCCTGCCAGAAGCTCAGACCCGAGGCGAGCATCGGTCCGTGCAGTGCGTTGGCGAACTGCTGGAAGCGTCCGAACAGGGAGTCCTGGCGCACCGGCAGCGGCATCGTCTGGATCAGACCCGTACCGGGGTTGGCATCCATCAGGCGCACCAACTCGACCAGCGTCCGGCCCTCCATCACGCTGTCCGCATCCAGCACGACCATGTAGTCGTAGCGCCCGCCCCAGCGCCGGCAGAACTCGGCGATATTGCCGGCCTTGCGCCCGCTGTTCGCCGAACGCCTCCGGTAATGTGTCCTGAACGGTGAAGGCAGCCGGCCCTGCAGCGCCCAGACCGACCGTTCTTCTTTGGCAATGACTTCGGGATCGTTGCTGTCGCTGAGCAGGAACAGGTCGAAGGCCTCGGCCTGCCCGGTCGCGAGCAAGGAGTGGCAGGTCGCCTCGACGCCGAGCATCACCCGCACCGGGTCCTCGTTGTAGATCGGCATCACGATGGCGGTGCGCCGCCTGCCCAAACGCACCGGAAAAGGGTCGGCGTGGACCGGGACCGGACGCAGGCTCAGCGGATCCCGGCGCAGGATCTGCAGCAGGAAACCGGCCGCCGCGGTCCAGAACGAAATCGCGATCCAGGTGAAGGTGATCAGAAACAGGAACAGAATCACCCAGAGCAACGGCCCCATCCCGCTGGACTGCAGGATGCGCGCCATCAGCACCCCGCCGGGAACCACGCTACCCGTCACCAGCGCAAGGAACAGAACGCGCCGCAGCGACGCGCCGGGGGCGCACAGCCGCGCCTCCGGCGCCGTTCGCGCGGGGTCTCGCGGGCTTTCCTGTTCCCGTATCGCTTCAGAGTTCATCGGGGTACCACACGTGATTCCAGGTCTCCGTGACGGGGCTGCCATCCAGGGTCAGCACCAGCCGCAGATCCGCCGGTTGCTGCCCCTGCGGCTCCAGCAGGAAGGTCGCCCGCCATCCCTCACCACCCGGCAGCCACCGCACCCCGACATCGTCGACCGATCCGGAAGTTGTGTCCAGCCGGACCTCAACAGCCGCATCCGGGCCGAGGCCGTCCAGCGCGCCGCCGGCAAAGTCGACGATGTACCGGCGCAGGCTGCGCGGCGGCGGATCGGGGGCCCCCGGAACCGCGCCCCAGCCACTGCGTGTACGCACCACCCGGGCGGGCGGATCTCCCGGCGGTATGTCATCGAAGATCGTCAACCGGTAGCGGTAATCCCGTCGCTCGCCGGCCGCAAAGGCGCGGTCGCTCACCCAGTACGCGACGATATTGTCGTTGGTCTCGTCCGGCGTGGGAATTTCCACCAGTTCAACAGCCCCGACGCCCCAGTCGCCGCCCATCGGCGTCACCCACTGGCTGGGCCGGCGGTGGTACTCCGCCTCGAGGTCCAGGTACTGCCCGAAATCCCGGTTGCGCTGCACCAGCCCGAAACCGCGCGGGTCCTGGTCGCGCAGGGACGCTGCACGCACCAGCCTGGGGTTGGCCAGCGGACGCCAGATCCACTCCCCAGCCCCCGTCAGCACCTGCAGACCCTCGGAGTCGTGGGCACGTGGTCGGAAATCGTCGTGACCCCGCACGCTGGCCTCGCCGAAGAAGTACATGCTGGTTAGCGGGGCAATGCCAAGCTTGCCCACATCGGCGCGGGCGAAAAGGTGTTTTTCGACGTCCACGCGCACCTCGTCCGCGGCCGTGATGTCGAAGCGATAGGCGCCGCTGACGGACGGGCTGTCGAGCAGCGCGAGGATGGTCATGCTGTCATCCTCCGGTTCGGGGCGCACCAGCCAGAACTCGCGGAACGCGGGGAATTCCTCGCCTTCCGGCGCCGCGGTGTCGATCGCAAGCCCGCGCGTGGACAGGCCGTACACCTGACCGGGGCCCACGAGGCGGAAATAGGATGCGCCCAGAAAGACCACCACCTCGTCCTTGTGGTCGCGGCTATTCAGCGGGTAATGCAGCCGGAAGCCCGCGAACCCGGCGGCACCGCCGCCCTTCCCCTCGAGTACCGCAGCCTCCGCGTCATAACGGAACAGGTCCTGCCCGAAGGCAATGGGCCGGACGTCGCCGCCCTCCAGTGTATGCATCATCACCGGGTGCGGAAACAGGAATCCGGGGTGGAAGAACTGCACCTCGAAACGCGTTTCATCGCGCCACAATGCCCGCTCCGGCCGAAAGCGTATCGCCCGGTACTGATCGTAGGTGATGTCGCGCAGTCCCTCGGGCAGACTCGCGACCGGAGGCTCGAAGGCCGCGTTCGCGCGGTCGGCCGCCAGCGTCGTGACTTTCTCGAACAGCGACTCCGCCGTCCAGGCTCCGTCAGCGGCAGCCGCAGCGGACAGCCCCGCTGCGCCCAGTATCGCCCCGAGTACGAACCGGCACACCGGCGACCACATTCTCCGCAGCGCCGAACGACGGCACCGACGATACCGCCGCAAGGCGGCGGTTCGAGCAGGCTGCGCGGTGAATCCTGAACGACCCATGAATCTCCCCTGTCGCGGCGTTCCGGGTAGACAAGCGGTTGGGACAACTTTTGCGGCTGGAAGTTGTCCTGTTCTGGGCCGCAGCCACACCGGGATCCTCACGTCCACGATCAGGAGCAAGCCATGACTGCAAAGCGTATCCGTCGCGTTCTGACTGGCATCACATTCTACGCGCTGTTTACCGCCAGCCCCCTCGCGGCCGCTTACGACGGCCCCCTGTTCGACGCCCACCTGCACTACAACGCGGCGCACGTCGAGACTGTCCCTGCGGAGCAACTCGGCGCCACCCTCGCCGCGGTCGGGATCGAGCGCGCCGTGATCATCACCCGCCACCCAGGCCTCGCCGAGACCGCGATGCACGCCGCACCGGATGTCATTCTGCCGTTCCTCGACGTCTATCGGACACCGGCGCAGAAGGATACCTGGATGCACGAGACCGACCTTCCCGAATGGGTGCGCAATCGTCTCGACACGGGGCTTGAAACCGGTTCCTGGCGGGGAATCGGCGAACTGCACCTGTTCGCGGAAGACCGCCATTCGAGCGTCTTCGCCGAACTGCTGTCCATTGCCCGGCAGCACGGGCTCCCGGTGATGATTCACGGCGACCCGGCGGTGATCGACCGCGCGTACGAAATCGATCCCGACGCGCTGATCCTGTGGGCGCATGCGGGCACGTTTCCCTATCCCCCGCTGATCGCCGACTACCTGAGGCGTTACCCAAACCTGCACGTCGATCTGTCGATGCGCAGCGATCGGCTGAACGCGGACGGTTTCATGCCGCTGGAATGGCAGGACCTGCTGATCGAACACGCGGGACGGTTCCTGATCGGCGCGGACACCTTCAGTGCCCGGCGCTGGGCGGAGCTCGACCAGCACGTCTCCGAAATCCGGAGTTGGCTGGCCCAGCTTCCCCCTGATGTCGCGGACCGGATCGCCCACGGCAACGCCCGTCACCTGTTCGCCGACTGAGGGCCGCTGGCGTGACATCTGGGTACCGTTCGGGCTGAGCCTGTCGAAGCCCACGCCCTTCGATGGGCACAGGGCGAACGGTTTGGGCTTCGGCAGGGTCGGGGTTATCCGTTTTTGGTGCCGATCAATGATCTGACCTTGGCGCTTGCACACCGCGCAGGGAGTCGAGCGGCGAGAAGCTTCGTTCCACTTCCAGACGCATGCCCTCGTGCCAGGCCTCGATGGCCTGACCGTAGTGCGTCAGCAGCGTCTCCTCCAGCTCCGCCCGCAGCAGAACCAGCCGCTCCTCCCAGTCGGCAATGAGCGCGTCCCGGTTGCGCCACTCGTCCACCGTAAGCAGCACCCAGTCGGTGCCCAGCCACGCCGCACTGCCCACGGCCAGCGCGCAGGCCCAGGCCGCAGGCCCGGCCGCTGCACAGCCCAGTGCACTGGCACCGGCGGTCCCCGCCTTTGCCGCGCCACGCGCGGCCCCCTTGAGCGCCAGTCCGCCGCTGCCGGCTGCCGCCGTCGAGGAACGCAGCGCGAGGCGGGCCACCAGCGGCGCCGCAACCCCGGCGGACACCGCGCCCGCGGAGCTCGCCGAGAGCCGGGTGAGGAATTCACTGCTGCCGTGCCCTGCGAACTCCCCCGCCAGATCATCCAGCAGCAACAACGTCGCCGGCTGGCTCCCCGCACGCGCCGGCTTCGGCTCGCGCGCAAATGCCAGCAGTTCCTCCAGCCAGCGGGTTCGCAGCTCGCTGGCGTGGGCTACCAGCATGCCTTCGACTGCGCCCTCGATCACGGTCAGCCTTTCTGCCAGCTCCTCGCCACCGAAAATGAGTTCCATCTTCCGGTCGACGAGGGGATCGGCCGTCGCCAGCCCGCCCCAGCGCAGCAGCAGGAACGAGAGCCGTGCGTACTCCCCCTTCAGCGAAAAGTACCAGTCCGCGTAGTCGGGAACGCGTGACGACATCGCAGCGAACAGCGCGTCGAGTTCTTTCGCGACCAGCCGCGCCGTCGCATCATGAGCCGAGGCGGCACCGTGATTCGCGCGCTCTGCCGCGCGCTGCCCGACGATCCCGGCGTCACCCGCCTCGACCTGGAAACGCTGGCCCTCGATCACAATGCCGACCCGGGTGTCACCACCGAGCAACCGGTCCCAGGGGCGCTGATCGACCACCAGCGCCGTGAGCAGCGCGAGCGCCAGCAGCAGACCCATCAATCGGGCTGCGTTGCCGGCGATGCCCCGTCTTTCCGCATGTGCGCTCATTCCGAATGGCTCCCAGGATGCCACGCGCGCCAGTGCAACAGCG
>SKQM01000028.1 GCA_007119005.1 Thioalkalivibrio sp. | reverse complement strand
TGCTGCACGATGGCCAGTCCGAGACCGCTGCCGCCGGTCTGGGTGCTGCGCGAAGTGTCCAGGCGATGAAACGGCCGGAAAACGGCCTCGAGCTGGTCGCCGGGAATGCCGGGCCCACGATCCTTGACGCGGATCGTCACGGTGGGGGCACAGTGCAGCGTGACGTCCACCCGGCTGCCATTGCCATAGTGGATCGCGTTCTCGATCAGGTTCGACAGAATGCGCTGCAGGGCCACCGGGTTGACCGTACGCATACAGGTCCGCGAGGAGCCGGACCAGCGGATGTCCTTGTCCTCACCGCGGCCGGCATCGGCGATGATCTGCTCGATCAGGGCCACCAGGTCCACGGTCTGCTCCTCGCGGGCTTCGAGATCGCGGCTCAACGCCAGCGTCTGCCCGATGATCCGGTCCATGGTCTCCAGGTCCTTGCAGAGCCCGTCGATCAGCTTCGGGTCGTGTTTCTCACGCAGCATCTCCAGCGAGAGCCGCATCCGGGTCAGCGGCGTGCGCAGGTCATGCGAGATCCCGGCCAGCAGCGTGGTCCGGTTCGCGAGCAGTTCACGTACCTGGTGCGCCATCCGATTGAAATTGTGACTCAGCATGCGCACCTCTCGTGGCCCCTGATCCGGCAGGGACGCCGGCACCTGCCCCTTCGAGACATCGGCGACCGCGGCGGACAGCAGGCGGATCCGCCGGGTAGTCCGGCCGGCCATGAAAATGGAGGTCAGCAGCACCAGCAGTGCGGTGATCACCAGCACGGCCAGCACGCCGTTCAGGTGCCGGGTCTTTACCCGCTCCAGCGAGAGGCCGATGCGGATGTTCTGGCCGCCGATGGTCAGGTCGGCCCAGTACCAGGGCTCCCCCTCGTGCATCTCGGGACGCAATGGCAGGTCGAAACCGGCCCTCCGGGACAGGGACTCCTGGACGAACTCGAGGTAGGGCAGCGGCAGCTTGTCCACCGCCGGTAGTGGCTTCGTGGGTTCGCGGATGCGCAGGCCGTGATTCCGGTAGAGCCGGTCGTTGAATTCGGGGCGGACCGGGGTCGGGATCTCGGCCCAGCTGCGCGCGGAGAGGAGCATCAGGGCCGCGAGATCGTCGCCCGCGCTGCGTGCCAGCGGCAGGATGGTGAAATGCGCGACCGCCGAGAGGATCAGTAACGCGAAGCTGAGGAACGCGATCAGCAGGACCCCGGTGGTGCGGACATAGATCGAGCTCGGGGAGAGGACCTGCAGCCACCTCATGGGCGGGACTCGCTGCCGTCGGGCGCAAACAGATAGCCACGGCCCCAGACGGTGCGGATGTATCGTGGGTTGCCGGGATCGTCCTCGATCTTGCGCCGCAGGCGCGCAACGCGCACATCGATGCTGCGATCGTACGGCTGATGTTCGTAGCCCTTGATCAGGTCCAGCAGCGTGTTGCGGTCCAGCACGCGTTGCGGGTGTTCGACCAGCACGCGCAGCAGTGTGAATTCGCCCCCGGTGAGTGACACCTCCTCGCCGTCTCTCAGCAATCGCTGCGACGGTACGTGCAGCTCATAGGGTCCGAACCGATGCATGCCCTCCGGCGTCTGTTCGTCCTCCGGCACCGACGAACCCCGACGCAGCACGGCCCGCACACGGGCGAGCAGTTCGCGCGGGTTGAACGGTTTGGCCAGATAGTCGTCTGCACCGACCTCCAGCCCCACGATCCGGTCGATATCTTCGCCACGCGCGGACACCATGATCACCGGCAGGGACTGCTTGCTGACCAGCCTGCGCAATACCGTGAGGCCATCTTCGCCGGGCAGCATCACGTCGAGGATCAGCAGGTCGAAGGGTTCCTTCGCCAGTGCGAGGTCCATCTCCGCCCCATCCCTGACCGCAACCACCTCGAATCCCTGTTCCTCGAGGTAGCGCCCGAGGAGATCACGCAGACCCGGGTCGTCATCGACGAGCAGGATTCGGGAGGTGGTCGTGGTCTCCATGGGGGTTTTCCGTGTGCGGCGGGGCCCGCCGCGCTGAAACACACTGTTACAGAATCAGGGTATCAGGAAATCCGCTGGCAACAGATGACCCGTAAGGTTGAACCTGTGCGCAAAGTGCCGCCGGCGCCGACCTGGCCGCCCGCAAGAAGCGGGATACAGGCCGGTCGGCTCGAGACACTCCGCACATTGAACCCGAAAATATCAAACTGCTGGAGACACATTATGTACTTTGACAATCTTACCCTGGTAGGCATCGCCTCGACTGTCTTGGTCGTTGGTCTGATCGTGCGCCTGATGCTCCGCGACGACTGCCGCCGCGGGGACTGCCATGAGGGATGAAAATCTATGCCGCGAGATCCCGCCAGTGTGCGTTCACCTGCACGCCGGCGGGCACTCATCGCGGGGTGTCTGCATCTGCCGGTTCGGACCCGGCAGATGCAGACACCCCGCATGCCCGTGCGACGCCGACTCGAGATCCCCAGCGGGCAGTTTCTCCGCGAGCGACTAGACTGTAGTTGTGGCGCCCCGCCCGGAGCGGGTGCGTGACACGGGCGCAAGGCTGAATGACCACCGTTCCCCGGGGCAGGCACTCCCGACGGGAGCGTTTGCGGGTGGCAGGGGAGGGGCAATGGCACAGGCACCCAGCTGGAGCGAACACGCAGTCACACTGGTGGAAAAGGCGGTGCTGGCCCCGTCCAGCCACAACACGCAGCCCTGGTTCTTCCTGCTGGGGGAGCCGTACGTGGATCTGCTTGCGGACCGCACGCGCGCACTGCCGATCAACGACCCCGATGACCGGGAACTCACGATCAGTTGCGGCTGTGCCCTGCTGAACCTGCTGCTGGCCGCGGCTTCCCGTGATTTCCAGGTCGAGAACTGGCTCCTGCCGGACCCTCAGGAGCCGGACTGGCTGGCCCGGGTGTCGATTACCCGCGATCCCGCTGAGCGCGTGCCCGAGGCCGATCTGGCCCGGTTCATCGAGGCGAGGCGCACCTGCAGGACGCGCTTCGAGTCACGTCCGGTGGCGCAGGAAGTCGTCGATGCGATGGTGACCGCGGCCGCGGCGGAGGGAGCCTGGCTGCGACCCCTAAAGACCGAAGCGTTGCGCAAGCGCACGGTCGCGCTGGTGGTGGAGGGGGATGCGCTGCAATGGGGCGACCCGGGGTGGCGCCGGGAACTCGCCACCTGGATGCACACGCGATCGGAGGGTGACGGGCTGACGGTTTCGGCCTTTACCGCACCGGTCGCGCAGATGGTGGTGCGCAATTTCGACATGGGGGGCGGCGTGGGCTCGAAGAACCGCGAACTCGCAGAGAGTTCACCGTTGCTGGCGCTGCTCGGGACGGACGGCGACGCGCCGCGGGACTGGCTGGCGGCCGGGCAGGCGCTGCAACGCGTACTGCTCGTGGGCTGCAGTTTCGGTCTGCGTGCCTCGTACCTGAATCAGCCGATCCAGGTGGCCTCCCTGCGCGGACAGGTGGGCGAACTCGTCGGGGGCAATGGCTTTCCGCAGGTCCTGCTGCGCTTCGGGTACGCCGGGAATCCACTCTCGCCAGCGCCGCGCCGGCCAGTGGAAGACGTGATCGAATGGACCTGACGGGGCAAACGAACATGGCACTCCGCCACCCCTGTCGATGAAAGCAGCCCTACGCCACCTGTGTGGAGGGCTGGGGAGGGGGCGCGGCGGCAACCCCCGGTGACGGAAGGAATCATGCTGCGTTTGCGACAGGTTCCGCCTGTCCCGGGCGCGGCACTTTCAGCGTGACCAGTTCCTCCGCGCTGGTCGGATGAATCGGAATGGTGAGATCGAAGTCGCGCTTGGTCGCGCCCATGCGCACGGCGACGGCAAATCCCTGCAGCATCTCGTCCACCCCGTCTCCCACCATGTGGATTCCGACCACGCGTTCGTCATCGCCCGCGCAGATGAGTTTCATCGCCACCGGGGCGATGTCGCCCTTCGCGAATGCCCGGGCGAGACCGCCGTATTCGGTCTCGTACACACGGACCGAGTCGCCGAATCTCTGCACCGCCTGAGGCTCGGTCATCCCGACCCCGCCCGTCGGCGGATGGGTGAAGGTCACCGTCGGGATCTGCCCGTAATCCACCGGAACCGGATTGCGCTCCGGCGCGAACCAGCGATCCGCCAATCGGCGACCCGCGGCAATCGCCACGGGCGTCAGCGGCCCCTTGCCGACGATGTCGCCGAGCGCGAACACGCCCGGAACATTCGTTTCCTGCCACTCGTCCACCGGTATGGTGTGATTCGGATGGATCTCCACACCTGCGGCCTCGAGTCCGATGTCGCGGGTCTTCGGCCGGCGCCCGACCGCCCAGAGCACGCGTTCGAACGGACCGAAGCTCTGGCCTTCGCCCGCATGGACCGTGACCGCGCCCGGTGTCCCGCTCAGGGCCGAGACCGTTGCACCGAGGTGCCTGGTGATTCCCTGTTCCTCCATGTGGCGCTCGAGCACGTGGCTGACCATCGGATCGAACATCTCCAGCACCCGATCCTCCATCGCGATGACGGTTACGTCGACACCGAAGGAGCGCAGCATTCCCGCCATTTCCAAACCGATGTAACCGGCGCCGATGATGGCGATGGATTGCGGGAGGTCCTCCCACTGGAAAAAGTCGTCCGAGGTCGCGCCAAGCTCGTGCCCCGGCATGCGCGGGACGATCGGTTCCCCTCCGGTTGCGACGACCACGCGTTCGCCCCGGTAGTCCTTCCCGCCCGCCGAAACCGTCCGGGCATCGACCAGTTCGGCGCGCTCGGCGACGTATTCGACTCCGAGCCGCTCGAGGTAGCCCGACCAGTAGTCGTTCAGCATGTGCAGGAACGCCCGGCGCCGCTGCGCCAGATCCGCGTAGCGCAGGCCATTGATCTCGACGTCCACGCCGAACTCGTGGGCGTGACGTGCGTGGCTCATGTGGTGGGCGGCGTACCAGGTCAGCTTCTTCGGGACGCAGCCCTCGTTCACGCAGGTTCCGCCCAGGGGCTTGGGGTCGAAGACCACGACACGGGCACCGTGTCCGGCCGCCCGCTCGGCTACCGCAAGACCGCCGCTGCCCCCGCCGATCACGAGGATGTCGTACTGTTCCATGTTGGCTCCCGGTTCAGTTTCTGGTGCGGTTCCGCCTCGGTGTCCGGGGCGACCGCGAACGATGAATTGCGGAATTCGGTGGAATTCTAACGTACTGGAGGATCAATGGCCGAAAGGCCGGATAGCCGCGCCGGAGAACCGATCTCCGACGCGGCGGGGCTCAGGCGGCCTTGCGCTCTCCGAGCCAGGCCTTCAGGTCCTCGGAACCACCGATCCGGTGCCCCGAAATGAAGATCTGGGGTACGGTCATCGCGCCGGTTGCCGCCCGCAGGCCACGCAGGGTGGTGTCGCGGCCCAGCACGATCTCCTCGAACTCCATGCCGGCGTTCTGCAGATCTTCCTTGGCCGCCTTGCAATATGGGCACCCCGGCTTGGTGAACAGCACCACGTCCCTGGGGCGCGAGGCGTTCGGGGCCACATACTCCAGCATGGTGTCCGCGTCCGACACCACGAACGGGTCACCGGGCTCGTCGGGCTCGATGAACTGCTTCTCGATCACGCCGTCACGGACCAGCATGGAATAGCGCCAGGAACGCTTGCCGAACCCCAGGTCCGACTTGCCCACCAACATTCCCATTCCCGCGCTGAACTCACCGTTGCCGTCCGCCAGAAAAGTTACGCGGTTGGCCTTCTGATCCTGCTGCCAGGCCTCCATCACGAAGCCGTCGTTCACCGAGACGCACACGATTTCATCGATGCCGTGGGCCTGTAGGACGGGCGCCAGTTCGTTGTAGCGCGGCAGGTGTGCGGAGGAACAGGTCGGGGTGAACGCGCCGGGGAGGGCGAACACCACCACGTTGCGGCCGGCGAAGATGTCGCCAGAGCGGACGTCGTTCCATTCATTATCCTTGCGGCAGCGGAACGTGACTTCGGGCACTCGCTGGCCTTCTCTTGCTTGCAGGTTCATGAAAATCTCCTTGCTGTAATGATTTCAAAGGGTTGAAGAATTTTCGTCGCGAGCTGTGCTGCGATCGGGGCTAGACTACGGGGGTGATGGTGATATTGCTAATGAAATGAATGCATCGCCATCATAGTTTCAATCAACTGTCGGGTGACCGCAGGGCCACGGCCACAGGCGTCGCTTGCCGTGCAGGCGGTGCCACGCGGTTGACGGCGGCGGTCGAAAGCGGGAACCTTTCGCGTTCGCCTGATTCTTCAGGCACAGCGTTATGGTGGTCCGTGTCGGTCCCCTCGCGACGATAGGCTGTGAACCCCGCCAGGCCCGGAAGGGAGCAACGGTAGCAGCCGACTCGGGCGCCGGGGTGCGGCGGGTGCGGGCCACCACCCCTTCTTGCATGACCCTGCGGGGTGGACCGAGGACAGCAGGAGCCGATGACACATCAGGTGCTGGCCCGAAAGTGGCGCCCCGGACGGTTCGAGGACATGGTCGGGCAGCCCCACGTGGTGCGGGCGCTGGTGAACGCGCTGAACAGCGACCGGCTGCACCACGCCTACCTGTTTTCCGGCACCCGTGGCGTTGGCAAGACCACTGTCGCCCGGATTCTGGCCCGCTGCCTGAACTGCGAGACCGGGATCACTGCGACGCCCTGTGGACAGTGCCGCTCCTGCGTGGAAATCGCCGAGGGTCGGCATCTCGACCTCATCGAGGTCGATGCGGCTTCCCGCACCCGGGTGGACGATACCCGCGAGCTGCTGGACAACGTGTCCTATGCGCCGGTGTCGGGCCGCTTCAAGGTCTACCTGATCGACGAAGTCCACATGCTCTCCGAGAAGAGCTTCAACGCCCTGTTAAAGACCCTCGAGGAGCCCCCGGCACACGTGAAGTTCCTGCTCGCGACCACCGATCCGCAGAAGCTGCCGGTCACGGTGCTGTCGCGGTGCCTGCAGTTCAACCTGAAACCGATGTCGGCGGCACTGATCTCGGAGCACCTGGAGCGCGTGCTCGCGGCCGAGGGCATCGCGGCCGAGGCGGGTGCGCTGCTGCGGCTGGCCGAGGCGGCCGAGGGCAGCATGCGTGACGCGCTGAGTCTGACCGAGCAGGCGATCGCCTACGCGGGGGCAGGGCTCACCGAGTCGGACATCTGCGACATGATCGGGCTGCTGCCGCGCAACCGGTTGACCGAGCTCCTCGACGCTGCCTGGGTCGGGAACGGAACGCGGTTGCTGGAGACGCTCGCGGAACTGGATGCGCTCGCGCCGGACTGGCAGCGTCTGCTGGACGAACTCACCACGCTGGTGCATTCCGTCGCCGTGCGCCAGGTGCTGGACCGGGACCGTGATGCCCCTGGTCTCGACTCCGGTGCCGACACCGATCCGCTGTCGAGTTGGCAGCACGAGGCGGCCCGTCGCGAGGCGCCGGAGGATGTCCAGCTTGCCTACCAGATTCTGCTGCACGGGCGGCGCGACCTGCCGCACGCGCCGGATCCCCGGATCGGGGTCGAGATGAGCCTGCTTCGGATCCTTGCCTTCCGGCCCG
>SKQM01000108.1 GCA_007119005.1 Thioalkalivibrio sp. | reverse complement strand
GCGGCCTCGAAGCCCCCGAGGCCGATGCCGTGCAGGTACCAGCGCGCCGGGAACTCGTGCACCATCAGCCCGAACACTTCGAAGCGACTGTCCTCGAGTTCCGTGGCCAGCAGGCGTTCCGCGAGCGGGGTGAGCCCGTACCAGGCCGCCGCCAGCACCGCTGCGACGATGAAAACGTACGCGGGCCAGACCGAGTGCCCGCGCAGCACGTGGCGGTGGCGCGACCACAGCACGAGGCCGACCACCGCGCCCAGCACCGCCGCCGCGCTACCTAGGCGCGAGGCGCTCGCGAACAGTGCCGCGCCGATCACCGCACCGGTGATCAGGCTGCCCGCGAACTTGAGCTCGCGGGGCAGACGCGCGAGCAGCGGCATTTCGCGAATCCACCAGACGGCGACGCCAAGCGGCCACAGCAGCGCGAGATAGGCCGCAAACAGGTTGCGGTTGCTGAAGGTGCCGTTGACGAAACCCGGGTTGTTGCGCAGCCAGATCCCGAGAATGTTGTCCGCTCCGGCCGCATGCGCCATCACGCCGTACACGGCCTGGAACAGCGCCATCGCGACCAGCGCCAGCCAGACGATATTGCGCTGCGCAGAACGCATCCGTCGGGCGATCCAGGCGATGGTGAACAGCGCGACGAAAGCTGCCCAGCCGCGCACGCTGGCACCGATGTCCGGCGACCAGTGGCGCGGATCGAAATCCGCATAGTCCCAGAACCTTTCGGGATACGGCCCGAACGCCTGGGCCAGCGCCGGCAGCGGCAGCACCTGCAGCAGCACGGTTCCCGTGAACACGGCGAAAAACGCGATCCACGCATGGCTGGGTGGCGGTAGCGCCCCGCGCAGGGGCAGTGTCGCGAGGAGACCCGCGAGCAGCGCGCCCGAGACCAGCAGCAACTGGGTCGCGGTCAGGGTCAGCGGGTTGCGGTGGCCCATCATCAGCGGCAGCGCCAGCGCGACCGCCACGAGCACCAGCGTCGCCGCCAGGACGCCAGGACCCACCGGCGCACGCGTTCGAAACTGGCTGCGATACAGCGCCTCTTGGTTAGTAGTCGATGCTGGCAATGTGCCACTCCTGGCTCTGCTGGATCAGCCGGTAGCGGATTGGGCCGCCAGCGGATACCTGGCGCCCGTCCGGATAGTGGATCTCGAGGGCGAACCGGCCCGAGGCGATCCAGGCCTCGGACTCCCGCTCGACGGCTTCGATCTCCACGTACAGGCGGCGCAGGTGGGAACGCGCGAAGATACGGGTATAGGTGATGCGGAACCAGTCCCGACCCTGGTTGCGGTTCTCGCGGGGATGATCCGAGAGCAGGCGCATCAGGGTCTCGGTATCACCCGCCACGAAAGCGTGCCGGTACCGTTCGATCACGTCGGTGAGGTGCTCGAAGCCATCAGGGTCCGACACCGTCCGAACGTCTTTGCCTTCCACCCGTGCCGCGTCCATGGCATCGAGCGCAGCGCCCTCGAGAGCCGCGACCTTGGCGGTTCCCGAGACCTCGTCCGGCCGGATATCCTGTTGCCCCACCTCCAGTTGCTGGGCTTGGGTCAAGCGGTTCGGGGACTGCGCAACGTAGACATAGAGCACCACAGCGATCGCGGCGAATGCCGCCAGGCCGACCAGCTTGGCCTCCAGGTGACGCGTAGTGCGCAGGTGGTTCTGCAGCAGCACCTTCAGGCCAGGACCAAAGTGGACGCTGCGGGACCACAGCCCGAAGGACCGCGCCGGCCCTGCCCCCGGAGAAACGAGCATCGGCCGGGGCCCCAGCCGCTGACGCGGTGCATCGCGAAACCTCCGGTACGAGCGCTGGATCGCCTGGAACCTCGGCGTGATCCAATCCGCAAGTTCCGGTGAACGATCCGGGTGAAAGGCGGCGAGCAGACGCCGGTATTGGAGACGGCGCTGGATCGCATCCCCGCCCAGCCACGCCGCCGACTCATTCAGCTCGTCGTCCACGAAGAGCACATCGTCGAGTTGCCGGAAGACGAGTTCCAGCAGGAAAGGCTCTGCGTCCGGCGTCCCCAAAAATGGGGCCAGGTCGTTACCGCTCCCCTTCCCGCTGCGGCCACTGATCCACGCGAGCACGGCGCGCAGCTCTGCCTCGTTCAGGCGCTTCGCTTCGAACAGGCGCAGGCTCAGGGCGAGATCGCGCAGGTCGTTGTCGTCGAGGTCCATGCGTAATCAATCGGACGCAGCCACCGGCTCGAGCCGCAATGCGTCCAGCCACAGTTGGCCAGCCAGGAAACGGTCGAAATCGCGCCGAGTCGGGTCGCGGCGGAGCTGCAGATCGATCATCGCGGCTGCCTCTGCTGTCTCGATCTCGAGTTCGAACGGCGCCCAGTCGAAACTGGCGGCCGGCAGGTCGACCCGGGCGCGCGCGCCCTCCCCGCTCGAGACCGCCAGATACGGCAGGCTTGCCGTCGTCAGCCCCTCGGCCCGCCAGTAGCCCGAGAGCACCCAGGCCCGCGGACCGGCGGGTGTCGGAATCCGCAGCGACAAGCCGCTCATCCGGAGGTTCTCGCGTCCGTCGAAATCGACCCGCAGGCTCGCGGGTTCGGTGACGAATTCGGCCGCATCCCGGACGACCTGCGCCCCGGCGGGAAGGCGGGTGCGCCAGTGCAGGCCACGCCCGTTGCCCAGGGCGTGCTGGAAATCGCCGTTGGGCACGGCCCCCGGGGCGTAATCCGGAAAGCTCTGCCACCAGGCGTACATCGCGAATTCCGGCTCGCCCGCGGCGAGCGCGAGGTCGACGAAGTCGAGCAAACCCGGATCGTCCGCGCCGCGTGGCTGTGGCAGCCGCCCCCAGGCCTGCACGGCAAGGTCGAGCCAGGCGGTACCGCGTGCAACGCGCAGTGCCCCCAGCAGGTGCGGCTCGCCCTCGGGCAGGATGCGATCGATCAGCGCGCCGGCGTCGGGCAGCCATTGAAAGGCGAGTGCCAGCGCCGCTTCAGTGCCGGCCGGATGGTCCTGCAGCCACGCGCGCAGCGCCGTCTCGGCGCGGTCATACTCTTCGAGTTCGTACATCAACAGCGCGGTCTGCCAGTTCAGCCCGCGATGCCCGGGCTGGACCACCCGTGCCGCCTGCGCGTAGTCGAGCACGCGTGCGGGACATTCCCCGGCGAGGTGAGCGTTCAGTGCCCGGCTGAACCAGCGCACGGGGTCGAGTGGGTAGCGTTGCAGTTGCCAGGCCAGTACGGCCTCGACGGTTTCGGGCTCAAGACCGATGGCCTGGTCCGTTGCCACCGCAAGCGCCCGCCCGCTAAGCCCGCCCCAGGGCTGCCGGACCTCGAGCTCGGACAGGCTCGGTTCGAACTGTTCCCAACTCAGGCTGCGCAGCGTATGGTACTCCGTCCACGCGATCCAGAAAGCGGCCGCGCCCGCGAGGGGAATCACCAGCCAGCGTAACGCAAAGAAGACCAAGAGCCCTCCGGGCGATCAGGACGCCTTGCGCTGCGGGATGGCCTCGGTTTCCCGATGGCTCTTGTCCGGCTCGTAGTTGTAGTAGTAGGCCGAGTAATAGGAATACTCGGGACTCTCGAGGTCAACCCGGTTCAAAACCACGCCCAGCAGCGGCGCCTGCACCTGGTGCAGGCGCTGGACCGAGATCCGGAAATTTTCCTTCCCGGTCTGGCCAGCGGAGGCAATGAGCACCACGCCGTCGACCATCCGTGACGCGACGACGGCGTCGGCCAGACCGAGAATCGGCGGCGCATCCATGATCACGTGATCAAACATCCGCCGACAGTCATTGAGCAACTGTTCGAACTGGCTGGAACTGAGGAGTTCGGCGGGACTGGGGGTCGCGTGGCCGGTGGGCATCACGTGCAGGCCTTCCTGCTCCGTGCCTTGGATCAGCAACTGTTGGATTTCGCTTGCGCCACCCGCCTGCGCGATGGCGTCGGTGAGGCCGGGGGCACGCGCGATCCCGAAATCCCGGTGCAATGAGGGCCGGCGCAGGTCGGCATCGATTAACAGCACCGAGGCCCCGTTCTGGGCCAGCACCGTCGCCAGATTCGCGGCCACCGTGCTCTTGCCCTCGCCCTGCGAGGCGCTGGTGAACAGCAGAACCTTCGGCATACCTGTCGGGGTCGAGAACATCAGGCTCGTGCGCAGGGACCGGAACGCCTCCGAGACCGCGGACCTTGGGTGCGTCACACTGTAATGGGAGAGTGCACGATCCGGACGACCACGGGCCGAGGAACCCTTCTGGTCGCGCGGGCGTACAAGTGGGATGAGCCCCAGCACCGGGCGATCGACCAGGCGCTCGATGTCCTCGGTGCGGCGGATGGTGCTGTCGAGAAACTCGAGCAGCAGCGCGAGCGCCACGCCGATCATCAGACCCAGCATCGAGGCAATGGCGAGGTTCTTGGTCAACGTCGGGCGAAACGCGCCTCCAGGCACGCGGGCCTCGTCGATCACCGAGATGTTCGACTTCTGCACCCCGGCGGCCACGCCCACTTCCTTCATGCGCTGGAGCAGCGCGTCATACAACTCGCGGTTGGTCTCGTGCTCGCGCAGCAGGATGTTGAACTGCACACTGCGCTCGTTGAGTGCCATCAACTGCTCTTCGCGGCGCTCGATCGCCTCTTCGAGGGACTGAGCCTCGGCGGTGCGCGCCTCCAGGCGCCCGGCGATGCCGCTGACGATCCGGCGCTGCTCCGAGGCGATTTCCGCGCGCAGGGTTTCGATTTCCGCGCGCAGGTTGACCCGGTCCGGAAACGACTCGGTGTACTGCCGGGCCATGTTCTGGTAATTCAGCGTCTTGTCCTGCAGGCGCGCTTCCAGGTGCGCCAGACGTTCGGCCACCAGGCTGGGACCCCCGCTCTGGCCGCTACCCCCAGAATCCAGATGCTCGATGCGCCCCTGTTGCGCCAGGTTGCGCCAGCCGGTCAGTTGCAGGATTTCCTGACGCGCTTCATCGAGGCGCGTACTCTTGCTGCGCAGCCCGTCGCGCGCCATCTGGATGTTCTGGTCCAGGTCGGAGACGCGGGCCTCCCGCGCGAATTGTGCGAGGGCGCGGTCGGAACGCTCCAGTGCGATCCGCATCTCGTCCAACTGCCCCTCGAGGAAGCGCCGGGCCTGGGTGCCGGAGTCAAAGCGGCGTTGCAGCGAACCGTCGATGTACTCGCGAACGACCGCGTTGGCGAGGCGCGCCGCGAACTCCGGATCGAAACTGACGACGCTCACCCGGACCACCTGCGTGTTGCGCACCGGCTCGATCGCGAGCTTGCTGCGCAACCGGCCCGCGGCCGGGGCGGCCGAAACGCGCTCGGGCTGCGGCTCCGTTGCCGGCAGATCGGCGTCGGTGGCGCCAAACACGTGCGCGACCAACAGCGACGCGAGCCCGCGCACTTCCGCGACGACGCTGCGCTGCCGCACCTGCCCGGTGAGTTCGGGGTGATGCTCGAGCTGCTCGGCGCGCACCACGGCCTCGGCCAGTGAGAGGCTGCGCAGGATTTCGTACTGGCTCGCCCGATACTCGGCCGAGCCACGGCCCGAGGTCTGATCGAAATCCTGGAATCCGAGAATCTGGGTCGCCTCGGGCTCGATCAACACCAGCGCGGTGGCACGGTACTCCGGAACCTGCAGTTTGGTGGCGACGAAGGTCGCAGTGACCACGACCAGCACCATCGCCAGAATCAGCCATTTGCGCTTGACCAGAATGTTCCAGTACTCGCGCAGATCGATGCTGTCATCATCGTCGGGCGCGCCCGGGAGTGCCCTCGGCTCGTAGCGCACCAGCGCCTGCTCCGTCTGGGGGATCGCCCTCAACGGGTGCGTCTTTGCGTCACGGTCATCGCCTGAGGCCATGGGAGTTCTCGAACGGGAAAGGATTCAGGCCAATGACGCCAAGCGCACGGCACCCCTTCGGTGCGCCGCGCGCTGGCGACGAGGCGCAACGGCGTAGATGGCATCCCCGCGAAACCAGGGTCAGCGAAGCTGTGTCCAGCTTACGGACTCGCTGGGCACGGTGCGAACGGCGGCGGAACGAAGCCGGGCGGGCCGATCAGACGCCGATCCGGAGCAAAAGCCGGAGGGCAACCAGCGACGAACGGAGGCTGCGGCGGCATTGGACTTGCCGGAAACGGACTGCCCGCAGCGAACGGCCGCCCGGGCGGCCCAACTGCGGGGTTCCCCGAAGGCCCACCCTGCAGACTCGGATTCTGGCCACCCGTCGCCCAAGGTGGCGGACCCGGCGGCCCCCAGCCTTGGGCGGATAACGCGACCGGGAGCGCAGCGAACCCCAAAAAGACGGCCCCTGTCACCACCAATCGTAAAACGTCGTGTGCTCGCATTGCTCGCCCCCCTGCTGAGGCCAAACAGGATCTAGGTCGGAAATATTAACAACCGTTTAAGCTTCATGGTACCTGCCTCGCCCTATAGGCTCAACTGTCTTTCCCCCCACGCGCTGCCGGATCACGCCCGGAGCCGCTGCAGCCAGCCTGCGAAGCCGCGTTTTGGAGACAGCAACGCTTTGTTCAACAGACCAACATCCACCGGCTTTCCCTCGGCCAGTGCGCGCGGGAAAGCCTCGGTGAGCAGCGCCGCGGTTTCCGGCGAGGTCCAACGCGCGACCTGCTCGCGACCTGGCGTCAGCTCGGGTATGCGGCGGCTGTCGCGATGGGCGTCCGAAGCCATCACGTGGATCAGGCCATGGCTCAGCATACGCCGTGCCGCCTCCTGTACGCGCGGGCCAAAACGCCCGGTGCAGGACTGCGCGGTCACTTGTGCGAGGCACCCCATCTCGATCCATTCAGAGAGCTGATCGGTGGCCTCGACGAGTTCCCCGTTACGCTCCGGATGGGCGATGACCGGCTGCAGACCCATAGCGAGAATTTCCTCGAGAATGTTGGTCGCCCCCAGAGGCACCGTGTGCACGGGCAATTCGACCAGTACCGCCCGCCTCCGGTCGGCGATCGTCAGCGCCGTGCCCTCGGCCAATGCTGCGGGGAGCTCCGGCACGAGATGACACTCGTTGCCCGGCAGGATTTCAAGCGGTATTGCATACTCACGCAAATGTCCGCGAAATACCGAGCAATGCTCCCGCACCTGCCGGGCCCGGTTGTCGTACACGCCGTTCAGGTGGTGCGGTGTCAATACGGAAAGCACAATGCCATCCGCCACGGCCTGCCGGGCCATGTGCAAAGCCTGCTCCAGACTCTTCGCCCCATCGTCGATACCCGGCAAGAGATGCCCGTGCAGGTCGACCATCCCTACCCCGCGGTTCGAACTAAGGCAAGCCTTTGAAGTCATGACACAAACAGCGCGATACCGCCCTCCTTTCAACCCTTGCCTGGCCTCTTCATCAGGCCCGAAACCGCGGTTCCAAACCAAGGGTAGCGTACTTTGCCCGATTCTGGTGCTATCGATGTTGACTCAAGAACACCCCACCTCCGCCACATTCCCCGGACCCAAGCAGGGCAAGATTCTGAGATAAAGAGGCTGGTTGGACGAAGCCGCGTCGCGAAGAAGCGCGGCTACGCCGGATGAAATCTAGAATGCAGCCTCACCCCCTCATGGCTTAGGGGCCGTTCCAGCAAGAACCGTGAGGCTGCGTGATGATGAGACCAGCAACACCGTC
>SKQM01000230.1 GCA_007119005.1 Thioalkalivibrio sp. | reverse complement strand
TCGACACCGACCACCCGGCCGGCGTCGCGGATGGTGCGCATGCGCTGGTCCAGCAGGTTGGCGGAGGCGAAGAGGTCGGCACGCTCGTCGGGCGGACAGGCGATCTGGTACTCCTTGCCGAGGATGTTGACGCGGACGGGTTCGGCGGGACGGTTCATTCGGGGTGCTCCATGGTGCGCAGGCGGGCAATCATGCCCTCCACCCGGTGCCGGGCTTGCTCGGTGCGTTCCTTGGCGACGGCGCGGTCGGTGCGCAACTGGCGCAGCTGCTCATGGAGCAGCCGGTTTTCCTCGTGCAGCGACGCACAACGCTCCATCAGCCGGGAGACCATTGTCTCGAGACGCTCGACAGCAGCATCCACTCCGGCGGGCTTCATGGTGTCCATGATGTATCCTGGCCCCCGATTCATGGCATTAGAAGAGGGTAATGCCTGCGAGTCTAGGAGTGGCGGCAGGCAAGCGTCAACTGAGGCCGCCGAGCAAGGGCGCGGGGCCTTGGCGCGGAACGGAGATACCGGGGCGTGAACGGCTCGTGCCAAGGCCCTGGTCTGCCTGTGGGAGGCGAGCCCTCTCGGCGACCTTTAACCGGTCGCTTCCCCCACTGCTGGGGCTCGACCGAACACCTGGTCGCCGAGAGGGCTGGCCTCCCAGATGGGCCCGAGCGTCGATTCGGTGGGACGGACATCCGGCGACTGCACGATTCTTGTTCGCCGATGTCATTGAGCTTGGGCGGTTGCGGGGGTTGCGCGCCGCGGCCACAATGCACCAGGCAGGAGCGGGCACTCCCCGGGGAGCCACCATGAGCGATATCCCTCCACCCGGCCCCGAGGCCATCATCGTCGAATCCGTCGCGCACAACGGCAAAGTCTGCCGCGTGGTCGACAATACCGGGACCATCGAGCGCGCGGAACTCGAGCAGCTCCTGGCGGACCTGATCGAGGAACGCCAGTTCGGTCTGCGCGCGATGTCGGCGAAGGGCGGCAACACCATCCGCTTCGGCGAGCCCGAGTTCACCCACATGCAGTTCGGAGACCGGATCTACCGCATGCTGCTGTTTCCTTACGAAGCACGCCTGGAGGCCTTCTGATGGCCGTCGTGATACCGGATGCCGACCAGTTGGAAGCGCTGCTGCGTTCGGCGGGGCTTAATTGTGGCGCCTCGGCGGCCCATGGCGTGCTGTCGGGCTGTCTGGTGGCTGACCCCAGCCTGCCGGCTACGCGACTGGTCAAGGCGCTCGGGGAGCGGCACCCGGGGTCTGGATATGACGAGACGGCTTTTCATCAGGCGATCGAGGCGCTGCGGCTGGACGTGCTGCGCGCGCTGAACGATGCGGATCTCGGTTTCGAGCCGCTGCTGCCCGACGCCGAGGATCTCGCCCTGCGCACGCGCTCACTCGGCCTCTGGGTGGACGGTTTTCTTGGGGGGCTGGGTCAGACCCCGCGGCTCGGGGGGCTGAAGCCGTCCGTGGAGGCGGCCGAGATCCTGCGCGATTTTGCCGAGATGGCCCGCATCGACCCGGAGCCGGAGGACAGCGAGGAGAACGAGGAGGCGCTGGCCGAACTCGTGGAGTACGTGCGCGTCGGCGTGATGCTGCTGGCCGACGAGCTTGCCCCGAAACGACCCCACCAGCCGATCCCGCTGCAATGAAGACACCCGCCATCACCCTGAAGGCCTTTGACCGCCGCCGCCGGCGCCTGATGCACGCGATCGGCCACGACGCGATCGCGGTGATCCCGGCCGCCACCGAGAGCATTCGCAACCGGGATGTCGGATACCCGTTCCGGCAGGACAGCGACTTCCTCTACCTCACCGGCTTCCCCGAGCCGGATGCGTTCGCGGTGCTGGTTCCCGGACGCGAGGCCGGCGAATACGTGCTGTTCTGCCGCGACCGCGATCCGGACATGGAGACCTGGAACGGCCGCCGCGCGGGACCCGACGGTGCGGTGGCCGATTATGGCGCCGACTGCGCCTTCCCGATCGGCGACATCGGCGAGATCCTGCCGGGGCTGATGGAGAACCGCAGGGCATTGTGCGCGCCCTTCGGGCACAGCGAGGCGATGGACCAGCGCCTGTTCGGATGGGTGAATCAGGTCCGCGCGAAGGCGCGCTCGGGCGTTCGTGCGCCGAGCGAGTTCGTCGCGCTGGAGCACCACCTGCACGAGCAGCGGCTGTTCAAGCAGGCCGATGAGCTGCGCATGATGCGCCACGCCGCCCGGATTTCGAGCCAGGCCCACGTGCGCGCGATGCAGGTCTGCGAGCCGGGAATGGCCGAGTTCGAGATCGAGGCCGAGCTGCTGCACGAGTTCCGGCGCCACGGGACCGAGCCGGCGTATCACTCCATCGTCGGGGGTGGCGAGAACGGCTGCATCCTGCATTACGTCGAGAACCGCAGCCCGCTGCGGGCAGGGGATCTGCTGCTGATCGACGCGGGATGCGAACACGGCGGCTATGCATCGGACATCACCCGGACCTTCCCGGTGTCGGGGCACTTCAGCCCAGCGCAGCGCGAGGTCTACGAACTGGTGCTGGAGGCACAGGCCGCGGCAATCGCGAAGGCGGTGCCCGGTAACCACTGGAACGATCCCCACGATGCCGCGGTGGGTGTGCTCACCCGCGGTTTGAAGGAACTTGGGGTGCTGAAGGGCCGGCCTGCGGACCTGGTTCGCAAGGAGGCCTACAAACCCTATTACATGCACCGCACCGGGCACTGGCTGGGCCTGGACGTGCACGACGTCGGCGACTACCGGATCGGCGAGGCCTGGCGCCTGCTCGAACCCGGCATGGTGATGACCGTCGAACCCGGCCTCTATTTCGGTCCACTGGCCAAGGCGCCGAAGCGTTTTCGGGGGATCGGCATCCGCATCGAGGACGACGTGGCACTGACCCGGGATGGCAACGAGGTGCTGACCAGCGAATGCCCGAAGACCATCGATGAGATTGAGGCCTGCGCGGCCGGCGGAGGGATGCAGCGGGCGGGAGCCGCCTGATGACGGCGCGCAGACGGAATTGCGACGTGCTGATCGTCGGTGGCGGCCCGGTCGGTGCCCTGCTGGCCTGTCTGCTGGCGCGGGGAGGTCTGGACGTTGCGCTCGTCGAGCGCGGCGCACGCAGGGGTCCGGCCGAGCGCAGCAGTGACACCCGCGGCTATGCGCTGGCCGCCGGTACGGTCCGTCTGCTGGACGACGTTGGTTACTGGCCACTGCTGGCCCCGCACGCGGAGGCGATCCGTGAGATCCACGTGAGCCGCGAGGGTGGTTTCGGCAGCGTGGTGATGGATGCCGCGAGCCAGGGCCTGCCGGCGCTCGGGCAGGTGGTGCCGGCCGTGCGCATCGATGCGATGCTGGCGGATGCCCTGTCCGAGACCGGAGTCGAATGGCTGACGGGTACTACGCTCGAGACCCTGGAGGCTGCCGGCCCCGAACGGCGCGAGGTGGTGGTCGCGGGTCCTGACGGGCGGCATCGCTTTGCGGCCCGGCTGGTGGTGGCCGCCGACGGGACGGGATCGGCCACACGTGCCGCGGCGGGGATCGAGGTGCAGCGACGCCGTTATGCGGCCGATGCGCTGGTTTTCGACGTTCGATCCGTGCGGCCGCATCGGGGCAGGGCCTTCGAACGCTTCACCCCGGACGGGCCGCTGGCGCTGCTGCCGCAGCCCGGGGGCCTGTTGAACGTGGTCTGGGTCGCCCCGCCCGAAATCTGCGACGACCGTTCGCTGATGACCGAGTCCGAGCGCATGGCGGAGCTGCAGTCGCGTTTTGGCTGGCGCCTGGGCCGCCTGCACGCGGCCGGTCCCGTCGCGCGCTTTCCGCTGGAGCTCGTGCGTGCGCGGCGCCTGCACGATCATCGATTCGTGCTCGCCGGAAACGCCGCACACGGTCTGCACCCGGTGGCGGGGCAGGGCCTGAACCTCTCGCTGCGCGACGTGGCGGTGCTCGCGGGTGCGCTGTTGTCTGCTCCCGATCCCGGGGCACCCGGAGTGCTTTCGGCCTACGCGGAGGCCCGGCGCGGCGACATCGACCGGGTGGCCGCGGTCACCGACTTCCTCGCGCGCGGCTTGCTGGCGAGTCAGGAGTTCGCACCGCAGATGCTGCGCAGCGGCATGCTGCTGCTGGACCGGATCGACCCGCTGCGGCGGTTCTGGGCAGAGCAGGCGATGGGGTTGCAGCCACTGCCACGCCGGATGCTGCGGGCGCTGCCCTCCAGGCGGGAGGAGACGGAAGGTTCGTCCGTGGCCACGGGCAGCACGACGGAGGATCGAGCATGAGCGGATCGGTCGAGCATTTCGATATCGTGGTGGTTGGCGGCGGCGCCGCCGGAGCGGCCACCGCGCTGGGGCTCGCCCGGGCCGGGCACCGCGTGCTGCTGCTGGACCGGCGGCGCAGGCCGGTCTTCGACGAGAAGGCGCCGGTTACCCGCGTGGCCACGCTGAATGCCGCCTCGATGGAACTGCTCGCGGAGCTGGGCGTGCGCGATGCGGTGCTCGCCCGACGCGGACACGCGTTCCACGGCATGGATGTCTGGGATGCGCACAGTAGCGCCGCGTTGCATTTCGATGCCGACGACCTCGGGCTTCCGGCGCTCGGATGGACGGTCGAACACCTGGCGCTGGAGTCCAGCCTGTGGGAGGGACTGGAGGCGGCCGGCGGCACGGTGCTTCCGGAGACGGGCTGGCGTGCGCTCGACTGGCGCGCGGATCGCATCGACCTGCACCTCGACGGTGGCCGGGTGCTCGGCGCGCGGCTGCTGGTGGCGGCGGATGGCGCGGAGTCGGCGTTGCGGGCGCGGGCTGGCATCGCGGTGCGCCGTAACCCCTACCACATGACCGGCGTCGTGGCGACGGTGGCGACCCGGTTCCCGCATCAGGACACCGCGTGGCAGCGCTTCAACGGCGAGGAGATCCTGGCCTTCCTGCCCCTTGCCGATGGCCGCTGCTCGATCGTCTGGTCCCTGCCCGAATTTGAGTCCGAGCGCGTTCTGTCGATGGATGACACCGGGTTTTCCGAGGCCTTGCGGGATGCTCTCGGGGGAAGGCTGGGGGACATCGTGTCCACATCTCCGCGGGTCGGGTGGCCGCTGGTCGGACGGCAGGCCCGGGACTATGTCAGCGGCCGGCTGGTGCTGGTCGGAGACGCCGCGCACACCATTCATCCGCTGGCGGGCCAGGGGCTGAACCTCGGGTTCGCCGATGTGCGGGCGCTGCTGGAGGCGGTTCCTGTCGGTGCGGGCGTGGATCCCGCCGACCCGCGGGCACTGCAGGCCTACACGCGCAGCCGCCGTCTCGACAACGAGTTGATGCTGCGCTCAATGGAGGGGCTGCGCTGGCTGTTCGGTTCGTCGCTGCCGCCCGTGGCCTGGGCGCGTGCGCTCGGGGTCGGGCAGGTGGAGCGGCACCGCATCCTGAAGCGCTTCTTCGCGCTGCGGGCGCTCGGGCAGGATCCGGCCCACCCGGGCTGACGCGACCTCCCGGGCACGCCCGGGAGACCCTGCGAACGGGTCGTGCAACCTGATCGTAGGATAGATGTTCAGCGTTCTTATTCACATTCCCGTCTGCGCGGGCACCGCCACGGAGTTCCCGCGCTCGCGACGGCTTTCATAAATATAAGAAATAGATTATGAAGGCGTAAAAACAATGACCTGTGATCGGTGGACAAAAAATAGCCAGTTTGTTGCCGGGGTAGCAGGAACAAGCCTTCCCGGCCGTTGACGACAAACCATCCACAGAGTTATCCACAGGCTCTGTGGAAAAGTGACAGTCGGGTTTCAGCGTCAGGCACTTAATGAAAGAAGCTGCGAACGGCTGCAATCAATACGCCGCAATTGCACATTGGATGCCGCCACGGGGTTTCGCGCCGCATCCGGCTTGGGCTAGACTCGGGACTTCTGCCGGTGGCGGGCCCAGCTCCGCTGCCACACCGACCTGGAAGAGTGCCGTTCGCCCGTGCGATCGGCCGCCGAAGGCGCAACGTCCGCCCGGAATCGCTCAGGCCACCCGGACCGGGACGGTGAGCAGGGCAGGCTCTGGAGAGCGGCCGTGTACGGCCCACCGAAGGGGGCGTTGCCATGCAACGCAAACTCTCAGGTTTCAGGACAGAGGGGCGGCCGGCGGCATTGCGCGCCGGCCGCCCTTTTTCATGACCTGCACCACGGAGGTTCCGGATGACGCTGAAGACCACGCCCCTCCACGCCGCCCACCAGCGCGCCGGCGCGCGCCTGGTCGATTTCGCAGGCTGGGAGATGCCGCTGCACTATGGCTCGCAGATCGACGAGCATCACGCGGTGCGCAGCGCGGCCGGCGTCTTCGACGTTTCGCACATGCAGGTGGTGGACATCCGGGGCCCTCAGGCGCAGGCGTTTCTTCAGCACCTGCTCGCGAACGATGTCGCGAAGCTGAAGACGCCGGGCCGAGCCCTGTACAGCTGCATGCTCAATGCCGAAGGCGGGGTGGTGGACGACCTGATCGTGTACCACCGCGGCGAGGAGGGCTACCGGATGGTGGTGAACGCGGCGACCGCGGAGGGCGACGTCGCCCACATGCGCGCGGTGGCCGAGAACCGGGACGTGTCGGTGGAGACCCGCCCGGAACTGGCGCTGCTGGCGGTGCAGGGGCCCGATGCGGTCGCCAAGGTCGCGCCGCTGCTGCCCGACGAACTGCGCACCGCGGGTGAACTGCGCCCCTTCCACGCAGTCTGGGGAAAAGACTGGATGGCGGCCCGGACCGGGTACACGGGCGAAGACGGTTTCGAGATCATGCTGCCGGCGGCGCGGGCGGAAGCCTTCTGGGACGGGCTCCTGCGGGCGGGCACGCGACCGATCGGTCTCGGCGCACGCGACACGCTACGGCTGGAGGCGGGAATGAACCTGTACGGGACCGATATGGACGAGTCGACCACACCACTGGTCTCGAATCTCGGCTGGACCGTGGCCTGGGAGCCCGCGGAACGCGAATTCATCGGCCGCGCCGCGCTCGAGCGGCAGCGTGCCCAGGGCGTGCCCGCGCAGTTGGTCGGGCTGGTGCTCGAGGGGCGCGGCGTGTTGCGCGGTGGGACCCGGATCGAGACCAGCGCGGGTGACCCCTCGAACGCCGGTGAATCGATCCGCGTCGTCGGTACAAATCCGTTCATCATTGGCTCCAAAGGTGACGAAGGAAACCGGTTCCGTGACTTGATAACCGATGCTGGCGTGGACTGTTTCGTTCTCAACACGGGGCATCTCGGAGCTGAATCGAAAGACATCGGCGTCGAAGATTCCGTGACGATACTCAGAGAGCTCGCGCGCGGAACCGTCGAGTGGACTGACGATGAGGCGACCGGGCTCACGGTTCCGAGCGTTGTCCCTGGGATGCGTATCGAGACGTTCTCGATTGCCGACCACGTCGACGACTACGAGACGAAGCTTCACGAACAGCGCGTAGAGCGACAGGCATATCTCTCGAAATTCGACGACCTCGACGAGCGAATCATCGACGCCGTGTACTGATTTTTACTACACAGTACACTGGTTCAACTTTTCAGTACGCAGTACACCGGTTCAACAGGTCTCGACAGGACTTCGATTGATTCTGGGAAGCCTGCGGGTGACGATCTGGAAGACGCTGTTGAACGCGACGAGGAAGGTGCATACACGTTCGACCCTTGTGCGAGGTCGTTCCAGACGAGCACCATGGCGATACGCCAAACTA
>SKQM01000022.1 GCA_007119005.1 Thioalkalivibrio sp. | reverse complement strand
ATCGCCCGGGTGTTCGACTCGTTGTCACGCAGGTTTGCCTCGCGCACGAAGCGTGTGCGCCACTCGGTGATCACCACCGAATAGGCTATGTACACGCCGATTGCGGCGAGCACGGTGAACATGAACACCGGACCAACCGCCACCAGCAGGATGACTGCCACCAGCAGGATCTCGATGAGCGTCGGGAGGATATTGAAGACCATGAACCGCAGCAGAAAGCTGATACCCGTGGTGCCCCGTTCAATGTCGCGGGACAGCGCTCCGGTCTGGCGGGACAGGTGAAACCCCAACTCCAGCCGGTGCAGGTGCTCGAATACCTGCAATGCGGCCCGGCGCATCGCGCGTTCCGCGACGCGCACGAACACGGCATCGCGCAGTTCGCCGAAGAAAGTCGCGGAGAAACGGAGCAGACCGTAGGCAACCACCAGCGCCAGCGGTACGGTGACCAGCGCCTCCGGGCCGCTGCCATCGAAGTGGTCGACGATGAATTTCAGCGCGAGTGGGACTGTGACGTTCGCGAGCTTCGCAAGGCCCATCAGGCCCAGCGCAAGGAACAGGCGGCCGCGGAATTCCGAAAGATACGGCAGGAGGCTGATGATGATGCGCCAGTTCATCGCCCCTTCGGGTGCGTCGACGAGCGAGGCGTGACCGCGCATGGCAGAATCCCGGATTGACTTGAAGAACGCGCGCAGCGCGCACGAAGCGGTTGAGGCCGCTCACTCTAAGGTGCCCTCAGCGGCGAGGTCCAGTGCGCCTCCCGAGCGCGGGCTTTACCATCGCGACGGCGCTCGGCGTCCGGACGCGGCTTCCAGGGAAGGGAGAGCAGGATGTGGAATCCAGATGACAAGACTGTGCCGGCAATCGGCCTGAGTATGAAAACGGACCCCGAGCGGATCCTCGCCGACGTGTTCGGGTATCCCGGCTTCCGCGGGGCGCAGCGTGAGATCATCGACTGTGTGAGCGCGGGCGGTGATGCGCTGGTGCTGATGCCCACGGGCGGCGGCAAGTCGCTGTGTTACCAGATTCCGGCACTGATGCGACCCGGCGTCGGGGTGGTGATCTCGCCGCTGATCGCACTAATGCAGGATCAGGTCGCGGCGCTGCGCCTGAACGGCGTGCGGTCGGCCGCGCTGAATTCGGCGCAGAAGCTGGCTGACATCCGCGTCACCGAGCAGGCACTGGAGGCTGGGGAGCTGGACCTGCTCTACATCGCACCCGAACGGTTGCTGTTGCCGCGTACCCTGGAGCTTCTGGATCGCTGCCGCCTGGCCCTGTTCGCGATCGACGAGGCGCACTGCGTGTCCCAGTGGGGTCACGACTTTCGGCCCGAATACATCCAGCTGTCGGTGCTCGCGGAGCGTTTCCCTGCAGTGCCGCGCATTGCGCTGACCGCGACCGCCGACGGGCCCACCCGGCGCGAGATCGTCTCCCGCCTCGGCCTGGAGACCGCACGGCAGTTTGTCAGCCGGTTCGATCGTCCGAACATCCGCTATCGCATCAGCCAGTCCGACAGTGGCGGCGCACGCAGCCGGCTGCTGCGCTTTCTTCGCGAGGAGCATCCAGGGGACGCTGGCATCGTCTACTGCCTTTCGCGCAAACGGGTCGACGCCATTGCCGAGTGGCTGGCCGCGCAGGGCCTGACCGCGCTGCCGTACCACGCGGGGCTGACCACGGCCGAGCGCGAGCGCAACCAGACGCGGTTCCTGAAGGAGGAAGGCGTGATCATGGTCGCGACCATCGCCTTCGGCATGGGCATCGACAAGCCGAACGTGCGTTTCGTCGCACACCTGAACCTGCCTCGCAGCGTGGAGGCCTACTACCAGGAGACTGGCCGGGCTGGCCGCGACGGGTTGCCGGCCGACGCCTGGATGCTTTACGGCCTGCAGGATGTGATCACACTGCGCCAGATGCTCGAACAGTCCACCGCCGACGACGAGCACAAGCGCGTCGAGCGGCACAAGCTCGAAGCCATGCTCGGGCTTTGCGAGCTGACCAGCTGCCGGCGCCAGGCGCTGCTCGCGTATTTCGGTGATGTTCTTCCCGAGCCCTGCGGCAACTGCGATAACTGTCTGGATCCACCCGCCACATGGGACGCCACGGTTCCGGCGCAGATGGCGCTGTCCTGCGTCTACCGCACTGGCGAGCGCTTCGGTGTGAACCACCTCGTTGATGTGCTGCGCGGGCGCGATAATGAACGGGTGCGCCGATTCCGGCACGACCGGCTGACCACCTTCGGTATCGGTGCGGACATCGAGCCGGGTGAATGGCGGGGCATCTTCCGCCAGTTGATCGCCCGGGGGCTGCTGCGCGTGGACCTCGAGGGCTACGGAGGGTTGAAGCTGGACGAATCCTGCCGTCCGCTGCTGCGCGGCGAGACCCGGGTCGACCTGCGCCGTCAGGGTCGGCCGGCGCGCCCCGCGCGTTCGCCGGCCAGCTCGAAGAAGCCGGTGGAGATGGCCTTCGATCCCGCGCAGGAGGAACTCTGGGAGGCACTGCGGGCCTGCCGCAGACGGCTGGCCGATGCCCAGGGCGTGCCGCCCTACGTGATCTTTCACGATGCCACGCTGCGGGAGATGGTGCGCGAAACCCCGGCGAGCCTGGAGCAGCTCGCCCGCATCTCGGGGATTGGTGTCGCGAAACTTGAGCGTTACGGGGACGAATTCCTGGCAGTCATACGTCTGTATACCCAGCCATAGTTCACCGCCTCTGACGGCGAAAGGGGATCTCCAGTGATTGAAAGCGCCTTTCTGCGGCCCTACCACGACGTGCGCGGAGGACATGTGTATATCAGCCCGGAGCAGGCGAGTCGTTTCGCGAAGGGGATCGCCGGCGACTTCAACCCCATCCACGATCCCCACTCCAAGCGGTTCTGCGTGCCCGGTGACCTGCTGTTCGCGCTGGTCCTGGGCCGCTACGGTGTCAGTGCCAGCATGCACTGCCAGTTCGTCGGAATGGTCGGGGACGGAGTGGCGCTGGTGTTTCCGGAAGCGCCGGGTTCGGACATCGTGATCACCGACACGCAGGGAAAGGCCTATCTGAAGGTGGAGCGAGCGGGTCCCGTGGTGACCGATCCGTACACGATCGAGGCTCTGACGCGTAGTTACGCGTCTTTCTCCGGCGACAATTTCCCGCACGTGCTGGTCCCGCTGATGGAGCGTCACCAGGTGATGGTCAACCCGGCGCGGCCGCTGGTGATCTACGAGGGGATGTCGCTGGAATTGCAGGCGCCGGTCGGGGGGCTCACCGAGACCGTGCAGCCGCGGCTCGAATCAGCGGAGATGCAAGTGGAAGGCAAGCGCGCGGACGTGCGGCTGGACTACGCGTTGTGTGTCGAGGGCGATCCGTTCGCCCGTGGCAGCAAGCACCTGGTCCTGAGCGGGCTCAGGCCCTACGATCCGGAGGTGATGCGCGGGATGGAGGCGCAGTACGCCGGCTGGAAGGAAGCCTACCGGGCGGGCTGACCGCCGGGGCGCCCCGGTGAGCCGCACCATTGCGGTGCATCGTCGACGTCCGCCGGCCCAGGATGCTGCACCTGAATGGTGCATGCCGGCTGCGCAGGCCTTTGGCCGCTCCGGCAACTCGACACGGTTGCCCCTGAGCCTGTCGAAGCCTGGTCGGCGCCCATTCCTTTCGACAGGCGCGTGGCGAACACTGTTGTCAGCGTGGTTGCCGGCTTGAAAAGCCGCGTCGTTCCGAATTGGTCCGCAACTTGCAGTCCGGCCTGCAGGGCTGGATGCCGGGGGAAGCGGATCGATGTTGGTAGTGCGTTTGTGCGGCGATGCCGTGCCGAAGAGCTGGAACCGCTGGGGCCGGCCGCTGACGCGGGAGTCGCATCGCCTCTGGGCGTTTCTGCTGCCATCCGGGATGGATCTTGCCAACCTCGTACAGGCGCTGGTGTTGGAGACGCCGCCGGACCAGCTGAATTCCTGCCTTGCGGTATGGATCAACCCCGATTTCGACGGTCGCCTACCGGTGTCGGTGCTCGACGAACTGGAACCCCTGAGCGTACTCCACACCCGGCTGCACGAGCCCTGGATCATGGGCGAACTCGGCTCCCGGGTTCGGCCCGCGTTCCAGCCGATCGCGTCGCTGCAGGGGGCGGGTCGGCTGCTCGGCTACCAGATGCCCTGCGTGCTGGAGCATCCCGAGCGGGGCGAGGTCGCGGGCCGCGAATTCCATCTGCTGGCGCGCCAGGCGCGGCGGGTCGAAGCCGTCGAGCAGGCCTGCCAGATCGCGGCACTGGTGCGCAGATCCGAGTACCTGCCGCGCGGGGTTCCGGCATTCATTCGCGCGTTCCCGCGTTCACTGCTGCAACAGGACCTGCGCCGGCATCCCTCCTACACCTGCCTCGAACGCCTCGGGATCGATCCCCGAGACATCGTGATCGAGGTCGCGGAGCGCGGCCAGGTGGACGACATCGACGCGCTGATCAACAGCTGTGGAATCCTGCGCAACATGGGTTTCCGCATCGCGCTGGACGAGGTCGGCGCCGGCATGGGTCACGTCGGACTGATGGCGGGTTTGGAACCGGACTTCATCTACCTTGATCAGGGGTTGATCGCCCATGCCCAGCGGTCTGCGGCCGGTGCCTCGTTGCTGGAGGGGCTGGTCTTGACCGCCCGCAGCATCGGGGCCGCGACCGTGGCCGAGGGGCTCGGTGACGTGGGCGGCCTGCGCCTGTGCCGGGAACTCGGGGTGGACTACGGACAGGGCGAACTGGTGGGACCCTGCGCGGCGGTACCCGAGGCTCCGCAGTCACTGCCCGTAACGGGTTGAGCATCGGCGGGTCTTACGCTCCGGACCGCGCTCCGGGGGCTTGCCAAAGCCACGAGCCGTTGCGCACCATGATGGCTGGGATCAGAACCTTCGTCGGAGAACCATGCGAATCCGCGCTGTGAAGGCAGGGCTGTCGATCGGGTTGTTGCTGTGTGCTCTGGCCGTTGTCGGGCAGGCCAGTGCGTCTTTCGTGCTGTTGCCGGAGCCGTTGCAGCAGGCGATCCGCGCGGAAGGTCTCCCGGCCGATGCGGTCGGGCTCTGGGTGAAGCGCGTGGGTGACCCAGCCCCGATGCTGCAGCTGAACCCGCGCCAGTCGTTCAACCCGGCGTCCACCATCAAGCTCGCGACCACGCTGGCGGCGCTGTCCGAACTCGGCCCCAGCCACGTGTGGACCACCGAGATCCACGCGACCGCGCCGGTTCGGGACGGAGTGCTGCGTGGCGACCTCGTGCTGCGTGGGGCTGGCGATCCGGGCATGGTCAGCGAGGAACACTGGCGCATGCTGGGTGCGTTGCGGCGCACGGGTCTGCACCGGATCGAGGGCAACGTCTATCTGGACACCAGCCATTTCTACCTGCCGGTCGAGGATCCGGGTGCCTTCGACGGGCAGCCGCTGCGGGCCTACAACCAGCCGCCGCACGCGCTGATCGTGAACGCCAATGCCCTGCGCTTTCACGTGATGCCCGACGCGAACGGCGGCGGCATCCGGGTGGTGTCCGATCCACCGCTACCCGGCCTGCAGATCGTCAACAACCTGCGCGGGGTCCAGGGTGGCTGCGGTGGCTGGCAGCGCGGCATCCGCTATGAGGTGGAGAACGGCGTGGCGGGATCGCGGGTGGTCTTCGCCGGGGATTACCCCGTGAACTGCGGTGACTACGAGTTGCTGCGCACGGCGATCACGCCCGAGGCGTACAACCGCGAGATCTTCCGGCTGCACTGGTCGCAGTGGGGCGGTGAACTCAAGGGTGACGTGCGCTACGGCATCCTGCCGCTCGACAATGGCCCGCCGCTGCTGGAGCACGAGTCCCGGCCACTCGGCGACATCATCCGCGTCGCGAACAAGTGGAGTTCCAACGTGGTGACGCGCCTCCTCGCACTGACCCTGGGTGCGGCGCGGTACGGACCTCCAGCGACGGTCGAAAAGGCACGCGAGGCCCTGTATGACGTGCTCGCGGGTCTCGGCATCGAAGTGGGCGGGATGGTCATCGACAACGGGTCCGGACTCAGTCGTCACACCCGGATCACGCCGGAACAGCTGGGACAGGTGCTGCAGGCAGGCTGGGACAGCCCCTGGCGTCCGGAATTCGTGTCCTCACTGGCGATCGCCGGTCTCGACGGCACCATGCGCCGGCGCTTCGGCGATGGTCCCGAGACCGGTCGAATGCATCTGAAGTCCGGGCACCTGAACCAGGTTTCGGCCGTGGCCGGCTATGTGCGCAACCGCAGCAACGAGGACATGATGGTGGTGTTGCTGGTCAATCACCCGAGCGCCCATCAGGGCGCCGGCAGCCGCCTGCAGGAGGCCGTGCTGCGCTGGGTGCACGAGCTTTGATGGGGTAAAGGGCGATCAGTGGCGCTCGAGTTTCCCGAGTTCGCCGAGGAGTGAAAGTACCAGCGATTCGCCCTGCGCGCCCATGCCCTTGCACAGCGTCTCCGGGTTCCGCTCACCGTCGACCAGCCGCTTCGTGATCCCGCCGAGACGGGCCATGTCGCCTCCGGCGCGGGTCATCTGTTCCGCCATCTGCGAGAGCCAGTGCAGCGACTGGGCGTCGCCGTGGCTCGCTGCGTGGATCATCTGAGCGAGTCCGGGCGCTGCCTGCGTGGGATCGGCGGCGTCCTGTGGGGCTGGAAGGGTCGCCGGATTCTGAATCCCGGCAAGGATCGCGGCGACGATCACCGTGTCCTCATCGTCCAGGCCGTGCAGCAGCGCTGAATCACGTTGACCCTTCAACACCCGGCGGATGCGCGCGACGAGATCGGTCCAGCCACTCTGCTCCGCGTGGGTGAGCAACGGATCCAGTTCCACCCGGGCCTGTTGGTTCTGCGTAGCCTGCACCACCAGGCGGATCAGGCCGGCGTGAGCGAGGCGTATCTGCTGATCGCGTGTGGACATCGTCATGGCGGTGTCTCCATCGATGACTGCGGTCGCGGCACACGAAGATAGCCCAGATTCTTGCGGTGGGCGAGGCAGCCCCGCGCCGCGCCTGTGCTTTCGCGGCTGGTGTCGGGCACAATAGGGGCTGGGGACAAGCGCTGAGGAAGGACGCGGTGGAAGAGCAGATGACGATGGGTCTCTGGTTGCTCATGATCGTGCTGGCCGTGGTACTGGCCGGTCTGCTGGGGTTCTGGATTGGCCGCACCACCAGCAACGAGCGCCGCCTGATCCGCGAGCTGGAGACCGAGCTCGACAATCGCATGCAGGAGCTCAACCGCTACCGCAGCGCGGTGAACCAGCACTTCGATCGGACCGCCACCCTGTTTGCCGGCATGGCGGGCGCGTACCGCGACCTGTACCACCATCTCGCCGAGAGTTGCGAGGAGCTTGCCGACAAGCCGACGCGCGAGAGGCTCGAGGACCGTGCCGGCCGGTTGCTGGCGAATGTCCCCGTGCGCGACAGCCACGAGGGCCGCTCTGATCCCTCGCAGCCCCGCAGCCCGGACACCCGCGAACGCGAGGTCGATCTGAAGCCCCCGCGCCCGGACTGAGGCGTCGGGTCGCCGAGAGTGCTGCCTCCCACGGGGGTGGTGAGGGACTGTGGGAGGCCAGCCCCCTGGGCGACAGTTTTTCCGGGGCGTCGGGTCGCCGAGAGGGCTCGCCTACAGGAGGCGGATTCGCTCGAGTTGGGCGGCGAGATCGGTGCGCGTGGCGAGCATCTCCGCGACCCGCACCCGTTCCTTCTTCACCACCTCTTCT
>SKQM01000096.1 GCA_007119005.1 Thioalkalivibrio sp. | reverse complement strand
GCATGGTCACCATTCGTTTGTCCCGCCGCGGAGCCAAGCGCGCGCCCTTCTACCAGATCGTGGTCACCGACTCGCGGGCACGCCGCGACAGCGGCTACATCGAGCGTGTCGGGTTCTTCAATCCCGTTGCCCGGGGTCAGGAAATCCCGCTGCAGATCGATCTGGCCCGTATCGATCACTGGCTGGAGCGCGGTGCATCGACCTCCGAGCGCGTTGGGCGCCTGATCAAGGAACATCGCAAGCAGGTCGCCGCCGCCGGCTGAACCGGTAGCGGAGGCTGCGGCCGTGGAACCGGGGCCGAAGCGCCTGATCGTGGGGCGCGTTTCCGGCGTATACGGCGTGAAGGGCTTCGTCCGCGTGTTCTCCGAGACCGAGCCGCGTGCCGCGGTCGCCGAGTATCCCGAACTCTGGGTCGAGCGCGCCGGTGCCTGGGAACTCCTGGAAGTCGAGACCGGCCGGGCCCACGGTCGGGGGGTGGTGCTGAAGTTCGCCGAGACCCCTGACCGCGATGCCGCGCAGGCGTTGATCGGCTGTACGCTGGCGATCGAGCGGGAATGGCTCCCGCCTCTGGACGAAGGCGAATTCTACTGGGCCGACCTGCAGGGGCTGAGGGTTGAGACGGTGGACGGTACGCCTCTCGGCCGTGTCGATGGATTCATCGAGACGGGCGCGAATGACGTGATGGTGGTGCGGGGCGAGCGCGAGCGCCTGATCCCCTGGGTTCGCGAACGCTACGTGAAGGACGTGGATCTCGAGTCGGGATGCATACGGGTCGACTGGGATCCGGAGTTTTGAGGCCCGCGATGCGCTTCGACGTAGTCACGCTGTTCCCCGAGCTGGTGCAGTCGGTCGCCGCCTTCGGGGTCACGCGGCGCGCGGAGGAGCAAGGTCTGTTCGAGCTGCATTGCTGGAACCCGCGGCGCTGGGGCGCCGGGGTGCACCAGGCGGTGGACGACCGGCCTTACGGCGGTGGACCGGGCATGGTGATGCAGTACGAACCGCTGGCCGCTGCACTGGCCGCGATCCGCGCAGCGGACCCGACGCCGCTGCGCGTGATCGCGCTGACGCCGCAGGGGCGACCGATCGATCAGGCCGCCGTGCGCCGGTTTTCGGGAATGCCCCGCCTGGCCCTGGTCTGCGGCCGGTACGAGGGGATCGACGAGCGGCTGCTCGACGCGGAGGTGGACGAGGAATGGTCGCTGGGAGACTATGTGCTCTCCGGTGGCGAACTGGCGGCGATGGCCGTGATCGACGCCTGCGTCCGGTTGCTGCCGGGCGCACTCGGGCACGACGATTCGGCGCTGCAGGACTCCTTCACGGAGGGGTTGCTGGATTGCCCGCATTACACCCGGCCGGAAGTGGTGGCCGGGCGCACGGTGCCTGCGGAACTGCTGACCGGGCACCACGCGCAGATCGAGCGCTGGCGCCGCCGAGAGGCGCTGGGACGAACATGGGAGCGCAGGCCGGACCTGCTGGCGCGGCTCGCGCTCGAGCCGGAAGATGCGGCTCTGCTGGACGAATACCGCCGGCTGCGGAGAGATTCCGCGGGTGGCAAGCATAGTGACGACTGAGGTTCGACGATGAGCAACGTGATTCAGCAACTGGAAGCCGAGCAGATGAAGCCCTCGGTGCCCGATTTCGGTCCCGGCGATACCGTCGTGGTGCAGGTCAAGGTCAAGGAAGGCGACCGTGAGCGGCTGCAGGCCTTTGAAGGCGTGGTGATTGCAAAGCGCAACCGCGGCCTCAATTCGGCCTTCACCGTGCGCAAGATGTCATCCGGAACCGGGGTCGAGCGGTCCTTCCAGACCCACAGCCCGCTGGTGGCCGACATCCAGGTAAAGCGGCGGGGCAAGGTGCGCCGCGCGAAGCTTTACTACCTGCGCGACCGGACCGGCAAGGCGGCCCGGATCAAGGAAGACATCAAGGCCGTCCGCTAGGTGGTCGTGCCGCGGCCTTCGGGTCACGGCGACGTCCGTACCTTGTCCGGGAATACGCAGCGCTGCACCCCGCCGGGTGCAGCGCTTTCGTTCGTCTGGACCTGTGCCCCCGGGGGATGGCTCCTGACGGCCGACTGGAACGCGCGGGAAGAAGCGCAGGGCAAGGTATCCCCAGCATGGTCGGGCGCCGGGTTGGCGGCCGCAAAGCGCCAGCGTCAACCTGCAGCGGTGCCCGTTCCCTTCGACCCTGCCGATTTCTTCCGCGATCCCCGTTGCTGGCGGCCGCCTGTCGACCTTCCGCCGGGTTCCGCGCATGCGCGCCGGGTCTGGCAGGCGCTGTGCGCGATTCCCGTCGGGCAAACCCGCAGCTATGGGCAGATCGCCCGCGAGATCGGTTCCTCGGCTCAGGCGGTGGGGCAGGCCTGCAAGGCCAACCCCTGGCCGCTGTTCGTTCCCTGCCATCGCGTGGTTCCTGCCGCAGGCTTCGATCCCGCGTCAGCTGGCGGCTATTCGGGCCAGCGCGATGGGCCTCTCGCGCGCGTCAAGGCATGGCTGCTCGTCCACGAGGCTCGTGTCGAGGCAGGCTCCGTTCGTGGCGGATGACCGCTGGTTGTGCAGCTCTCGACAGGTCACGGCTAGGAAATTTTCCCGGGGCGGCTAGGAATAATCTGCGCCAAATTCGCGTCGTGGTACTGATGTCGCTGCTGCAAACCCCTTCCAATAAGGCTGTTAGCATACGCTAATTCTTTGTTTTTATTGACAGGGCAGGCAGCGAATCAGCACGATGAGGGCCGGTTCGCGACCAGGCAGGTTCGGGCCGCCAATAACGAAGACAACCTTGTGATGGAGGTTTCCATGTTCAAAAAAGCCTTGCTGGCGCTGCCCGTGGCATTGGCTGTCGGAGTGTCGGCGAACGCCGATTCCTGGAAGGCACCGGAGGACGTACTCCAGGGCCTGATCGACTCAATTGACTCGGTTTATCTCACCCAGAGTGAGATGAACATCATGATGATGCCTGACAACCCGGCGCTTTGGACTGCCGATGACGGGCGCGAGCTCTTCCATACGCCGCGTGGTCCGAACAACGTGTCGCTGGAAGCCTGCGATTTCGGCAAAGGCCCGGGGGTCCTGGAAGGCGCATATGTCGAGCTGCCGCGTTACTTCGAAGATACCGGCCGCGTAATGGACCTTGAAAACCGACTCGTTCACTGCATGGTGACGCTCCAGGGTTTCGCGCCGGATGACCCCGCGGTCCGGCAGCGCCATGGCTCGAACAGCGAGCACATGCAGCTGCAGACCTACATCGCGATGCAGTCCAGCGGTATGGCGTGGAATCCGCCGATGGAACATCCGCTTGAGGTCGCGATGCGCGATGCCGGCGAGGTGATGTTCTACCGTCGCTCTGGGATTGCCGACTTCAACTGCAACACCTGCCACGGCGAAGCGGGCAAGCAGATCCGTGCGTCCGTTCTGCCGCACAAGGGCACTGCCGAGGAGTGGAGCAAGGCGATCTCCTGGCCGGCGTTCCGCGTGGGTCACGACCACGTGCGCAGCAGCCAGCACCGTATCCGCGGTTGCTACTGGCAGATGCGTCTGCCGCTGATCAACCCGAACAGTGATGCCTCGATCGCGTTGATGTCCTATTGGACCGATGCAGCACGCGGCCAGCCGGCCATCCTGCCCGACATGAAGCGCTGATCCCGGACGCAGAGAGGAGATTTCACGAATGTTCAAGAAGACCCCTGTTGCGGCCGGACTCGCCGCATTTGCAAGCATCATCATCGCAGGTGGCTGCGCTGTCGCGGACGCCGGCAAGACCGGCAACGTTGACTACACTGCCATGACGTCGCAGGAACTCGCGGAGTACCTGATCTTCGAGGCCAATGGCTTCAACGTGGACCAGGAAGTGCAGGAAGGCGGCACCGCGAAGCAGCGCTTGGTGCAGGATGAAATGCACAAGGCCTGTTCGGTAATCGGTGGTGGCAAGCCCGATCAGGCGACGCTGGACGCCGTCCGCACCGCGGCGGCGGCCAGCATCACCTACCCGGAAGGAGGCATCCAGCTGGGTGACTGGCAGAAGGGACGCGAGCTGGCCTGGTCAGGATTCGGCTATCGCATCGGACACAATCCGGATGATCACGGCAACCGGCCGGTGGGTGGCAACTGCTACAACTGCCACCAGCTGGCGACGGACCGCACCGGTGGAACCGTTGGTCCGAGCCTGACCGGTTACGGCAAGACCCGCGGGACCAGCGAGGCGATCCTGAAGTACGCCTACGACATGATCTACAATCCGCACGCGTACTTCCCCTGCACGAACATGCCGCGCTTTGGCTCCAGCGGGTTCCTGACGCAGGACGCCATCGCTGACATCATGGCCTACATGTTCGACCCGGAGTCTCCAGTCAACGAGTAAGCTCAATCGTCTGACGATCGACGGTCCTCCGTGGCCGTGAAAAAGCCGCCGGTGGCAACACCGGCGGCTTTTTTTAAGGGCGATGCCACCGTCTCTGCCCGTCCATTGCGGTACTTGGCTGAATTGCTTTTCCTGCAAATATTTTTCAATAAAAACATATACATTTTATTCCCATCGGGCAGAAAATATTTCTGTTGACAGGACGATTCGGCTGTCTGCACGATCGCTTTCTGCCCAGGCCCGGTGGGCGTGGGCTGCCACGAAAACAACGATTCCCGAGATGGAGGTTTCCATGTTCAGAAAAGCCTTGCTGGCGCTGCCCGTGGCATTGGCACTGGGGGCTACGGCCAACGCGCAGAAAGCCCCGGAGGATGTCCTTCAGGGACTGATCGACTCGATCGATTCTTCTTATCTCACCCAGAGTGAGATGAACCTGATGATGATGCCGGACAGCCCCGCGCTCTGGCTCATCGACGACGGCAAGGATTTGTTTCACGAGGCTCGGGGTCCGAACAATGTCTCGCTGGAGACCTGCGACTTCGGCAAGGGTCCCGGTGTGCTGGAAGGGGCGTTTGTCGAATTCCCCCGCTTCTTCGAGGACACCGGTCGGGTGATGGACTTCGAAAGCCGCCTGGTTCACTGCATGAAGACCATCCAGGGCTTCACCGACGACGATCCCGCGATCCGGACGAAGCATGGCAACGCCGCGGACATCACCAAGCTGCAGACCTACGTGGCCAGCCTGTCCAACGGCCACGCCTGGAACCCGCCGATGGATCACCCGATGGAGCAGGCAATGCGCGATGCCGGGGAGGTGATCTTCTATCGCCGCGCGGGCACGATGGACTTCTCCTGCTCCACCTGTCATGCCGCCACCGGCAAGCGTATCCGCGCTTCCGTGCTGCCCAACTCCAATGTTCCCGAGGAGTGGACCAAGGCAGTCTCCTGGCCGGCCTTCCGCGTGGGTCATGACAACGTGCGTAGCGCCCAGCACCGGGTCGGCGAGTGCTACTGGCAGATGCGGCATGCGGAGCCCGTCTGGGGTGGCACCGGGATGACCGCGATCATTTCCTACTGGAATGACAGAGCGCGCGGTCAGCCGGCCATTCTTCCCGACATGAAGCGCTGATCACCGACGCTCACAGGAGATTCGAGATATGTTCAAGAAGACCTCTCTAGCGGCCGGTGTGGCCGCCTTCGCCGCCTTCCTGTTCGCAGGCGGCTCCTCCATCGCTGCTGCCGACGAGGTGGATTTCACCGCGATGAGCGCGGAGGAACTGGCCGAATACATCATTCTGGAATCCGGCGGATTCCATCTCGATGCCGCCGTCCAGGAAGGCGGCACCATGCGGGCACGCATGGAGCAGGACGACATGCAGAGAGCCTGCTCGGTCGTCGGCGGGGGCAAGCCGGACGCCGCGACGCTCGAGGCCGTGCGCACCGCGGCGGCGGCGAGCATCACCTACCCGGAAGGTGGCATCAAGCTGGGAGACTGGCAGAAGGGCCGGGAACTGTCCTGGTCGGGCTTCGGTTTCCGCGTTGGCCACCGCACGGATGAACACTCCGGCAACCGCCAGCCCGGCGGCAACTGTGCAAACTGTCACCAGAAGGTCGGCGACCGTGATGGTGGAACGCTCGGTCCGGACCTGACCGGCTACGGCAAGGCCCGCGGCACCAGCGATGCGATGCTGAAGTACGTGTACGACGTGATCTACAACGCCCACGCCTATTTCCCGTGTACGCAGATGCCGCGGATGGGCGCACAGGGGGTGCTGACGCACGCGCAGATCGCCGACATCATGGCCTGGCTGCTCGATCCGGAGTCCCCGGTCAACCAGTAAGCAAGCAAGTCAGGGCAACGCTTGGAAGCCGCCGGTGGCAACACCGGCGGCTTTTTTGCGGACGGCGGCGCCAGCGGCGGTTCATGGAGCGCGGGAGCAAACCGCCGCACTCCGAAAACTTTGCCGGCGTGTCGCGGCGGCGCCCCAGCCCTCGATGCCCGCGCAGCGAACATTGGATTGGCGGTGCTTTGCGGGTATCGTCTCGCCCCACCATGTTCAGCTACCAGCACGAATACCACGCGGGCAACTTCGCCGATGTGCACAAACACCTGGTGCTCTGGCTGGTGCTCGATTCCTTGCTCGCCCGTCCCAAGCCGTTCGTCGCGCTCGACCTGTTCGCCGGCTCGGGGCAATACGCTCTGGACCGGGGTCCGGCCGCGCGCAGCGGCGAGTGGCGCGAGGGAATCGGGCGGCTCTGGTCGCTGAACCGGGCTCCGGCAACTCTGCGGGTCTGGCTCGATGCGATCCGGGGCCTGCAGCCGGATCCGGCGCGGCTGACGATGTACCCCGGCTCCCCGGCACTGATCCAACAGCGCCTGCGCGATCAGGACCAGTTGGTGGCCTGTGAACTGCACCCTGGCGCATCTGCCGTGCTACAGGACGTCCTCCGGGCCGATTCCCGCTGCCACCTGCACCGGCGCGACGCGCGCGAGGCGGCCCGTGCGCTGTTTCCGCCGGAGCCGCGGCGCGGGCTGGCACTGCTCGACCCCGCCTACGAGCGGGTCCAGGAATACGCTGAGATCCCGGAGATGACCCGGGAGATCCGCCGGCGCTGGAATACCGGGATCATCCTGGTCTGGTACCCGCTGCTGGAGGAAGGTCGGCATCCGCAGCTGCGCGAGGCGCTGCTGTCGCGGCACCCGGGGGAGGAGATCCTCTTCAGCGAGCTGCGACTCAGCGAGCCCCCGCGGGGTCCCGGCCTGCAGGGATCCGGCATGGCGGTGCTCAACATGCCCTGGCAGCTCGACCAGCGGGTTCGCGAGCTGCTGCTGCCCGTGTGGCAGAGGCTCGACCCGGACGCCCGCGGCGGGCTGTTCCAGGCGACAGCCCTTGAAAACGCCCAGGGCCGTCCCCAATTCGTGCGGATCGAACCCGACGATTCAACTGCCATGAGGGATGTGAAGGATCATGACTGAAGCCCAACGCGAAGAACGCCGTTTCGAGACCGAGGTCAGTCAGCTGCTGCACCTGATGGTGCACGCGCTGTATTCCAACCGCGAGATCTTCCTGCGCGAGCTGATTTCCAACGCCGCCGACGCCTGCGACAAGCTGCGTTTCGAAGCGCTGGCCAAGCCGGATACGATCGTCCAGCCGGCCGAACTGCACATCGACGTGACCTACGACAAGGACAGGCGCGAGATCCATGTCATCGACAACGGCATCGGCATGTCGCGCGACGAGGTGATCGCGAACATCGGCACCATCGCGCGCTCCGGCACGAAGGAGTTCCTGAGTCGGCTGACCGGTGACCAGAAAAAGGACGCATTGCTGATCGGCCAGTTTGGTGTCGGCTTCTACTCCTCGTTCACCGTGGCCGACCGCGTGACGCTGGAGACGAGGCGCGCCGACGCCGCCGAGGACGCCGCGGTGCGCTGGGAGTCGGACGGCACCGGCAGCTACACGCTGGAAACCTGCGCCCGCTCGCAACCCGG
>SKQM01000146.1 GCA_007119005.1 Thioalkalivibrio sp. | reverse complement strand
GCAGACGCTGACGAACGAGTTCGGCCGCGGTGTTCAGCAGGAAGGTGAACACCAGCAGCACCAGTGCCGACAGGAACAGTACCCGGAAGTGGGTGGACCCCACCGCAGTCTCCGGCAGCTCGACTGCGATGTTCGCCGCGAGGGTACGCATGCCTTCGAACAGGTTGAAGTTCACGATCGGGCTATTGCCCGACGCCATCAGCACGATCATCGTCTCGCCGACCGCACGGCCGAACCCGATCATGATCGCGGAGAAAATCCCGGGACTCGCGGTGAGCAATACGACCCCTGTGACCGTCTGCCACAGCGTGGCACCCAGGGCGAGGGAACCGTTGGTCAGGTGTTTGGGCACACTGAACACCGCGTCCTCGGCGATCGAGAAGATCGTCGGGATCACCGCAAAACCCATCGCCATGCCGACGATAAGCGCGTTGCGCTGGTCGTAAGGGATGCCGACATCGGTAAACCATTGACGCATCGAGCCGTCGAAGAACGCGACTTCGATCCACGGACTGCTGGTTATCACCACCCAACCGGTGAAGATCACCACCGGCACCAGCAGGGCCGCCTCCCATCCGGGTGGCACGAGACTCTTTACGGCCTGGGGCAGGCGCGACCACGCGAACGCCGCGACCAGGATCGCGAGCGGAAACAGAATCACCCCAGTGATCAGGATGGGCAGGTTGTTTTCGACATACGGTGCGAGCCAGATCCCGGCCAGGAACCCCAGAATCACGGTCGGCAAGGCTTCCATCAGTTCGATAGACGGCTTCACCACGCGACGGATGGCGGGTGCCATGAAGTAGGCCGTGTAGATCGCGCCCATGATCGCCAGCGGAGTCGCGAGCAGCATCGCGAACAGCGCCGCCTTCAGCGTGCCGACCGACAACGGCACGAGGCTGAACTTCGCCTCGAAAGCGTCATCCGCGGAGGAGGACTGCCAAATGAACTCGGGCTGCGCGCGCCCCTCGTACCAGACCCGACCCCACAGCGCGCTGAGCGTGGTCTGCGGATGGGGGTTGTCGATGTCGAGCACCCGCACGAGGCCGTCGGCTTCGCTGATGACCAGCGCCCGGGCGTTGTTGGGTCCCATCGCCAGTCGCGTTACCGGCGTATCGAACACCGGTTTCTGCGAGAGCGTCGCGCCGGACGTCGCGTAGTGCAGCCCCACCTTCCCTGTTTCGTCTCCGACCAGGAAGCCCTTGCGCAGGTACTCCGGCGCGATGAAGGTGATCGCGCCCGGGTGTTCCCGGAATTCCCGGATAAACGTCAATTCCGAACGCCCGGTCTCCTCGTCCCGCACCAGAAACCACTGGCGCACGCTACCGTCGGAGCCGCCGACAATCAGGGAACGCATGCCGACGAGGAACTCCGCTGCGGTCACCTGCGCGTCCGGTCCGGTCAGGTCGACCTCCTCGATCAGGAACGGGTTGTTCCGGTCGACGATGTCAAAGGAAAACAGTCGCCCGCGGTCGTCGATCGCAAACAGGTTGCGCAGCGACTGGTTCACCAGAAGTTGCCGCACCGGACGCTCCAGCGACGGCAATCGGTAGTCCTGCCGCTGGATCTGCACGTCGCCGGTCATCAGGTTGCGGCGCGTCGAGAACATCGCCATCGCGATGTCGCCGTCCTCGGTGGCGCCCGCGACGACGAAGCCCCCACGTCCCTCGACCACGGCCAGCGCGGAGTATTCGATCACCTCGCCGTCGCTGATCTCGATCTGCCCCTCGCCGATCCGGATCGGTTCATCCCCCAGCGGAAAGGAAAGCTCCGGGCGAATCACACGCTGACCGCCGACAAACGACTGGGTGAAATTGAGTGTCAGCGGCAGAACGCTGCCATCGGAAAAGCCGTAGGCAAAGAGGCCGCGGCGGCTTTCCGCGCGGCCGAAACTGGTGATGTACGCCCCCTCGGGGGTCGGAATTTCGAGGCGCTCACGCTCCGTGCCGGTCGTGGCGTCAAAGAAGGTGATCGCGCCCGACTTCGAGAACCGCGCGCCGATCTGTTCGAAACGGTCGAGCACCACATGCAGCGTAGGCTCAGGATCGGCAGCACCCGGCACCGCGTATTCGTACGTCAGATCCACGCTTACCGGCTTGAGCAGAGGAAAGGTTTCGTAGAACAGGTAAATGAAGATCAGTGCCAAGGCGAAGATCACGCCGAGACCACCTGTGCCCACGCCATACAGCGACAGGCCATCACGGAACGACCGCCACTTGCGCAGCTTCAGCCGCCGCTCCTCGCTGGGGAGCAGGGAACCGTCTGCGAACGCCTGTTCGCCGGTGGACTGGGACATGGTGAACCCCTTCGCCTGTCGAAATCCTGGGTAACGTTCAAGGTAACGAGGCCCCCGACCACTGCAAGTGGCGGGGGCCTGCGTCGCTTACTGCATCAAAACTCAGTCGAGATTGAACTCGGTGCGGAAGCGCTCCGCAGCCGCGGCGGAAAGCGTCACGTAGCCGTCGCGGTTCACGACTTCCTGCCCTTCACGCGACAGCACCATGCGGAAGAACTCGCGCTCCAGCGGGTTCCAGCCGTTTTCCGGGTGCTGGTTCGCGGCAACGTACAGGAAGCGGGCCAGCGGGTAGTCGCCGGTCGCCGCGTTGTCGGCCGTGGCCTCGAAGCCGTTCAAAGGAACCACGCGCACACCGGAGGTGCGGTAGCCGATGCCGGAATAGCCGATTCCGCCGAGGGTCTGCTCGACACCGCGTACCACGGCCGAGGAACCGGGCTGCTCGTTAACGGTCGACCGGAAGTCGCCACCACACAGCGCCACTTCCTTGAAGAAGCCGTAGGTGCCGGAAACCGCGTTGCGACCAAAGATGGTGATGTCGCGGTTGGCCCAGCCACCGGTCATGCCGGCGTCACCCCAGGTGTTGATGTCGCGGTCATAGCCGCAGGTGCGGGTGGCGGAGAAGACCGCGTCGACCTGCTGCATGGTCAGACCCTCGACCGGATTGTCCTTGTTCACGTACACCGCGATCATGTCGATGGCAACCGGCACCAGCGTGGCCGGGTAACCGTGGCGCTCCTCGAACGCGCGCTGTTCGGAATCGCGCATCGGACGGCTCATGGGGCCGAAGTTGGAGGTGCCCTCGGTCAGCGCCGGAGGAGCGGTGGAGGTGCCGGCGCCCTGAATCTGGATGTTCACGTTCGGATAGAACTTCGCGAACTCTTCCGCCCACAGGGTCATCAGGTTGTTCAGCGTATCGGAACCGACCGAGCTCAGATTGCCCGAGATACCGGACACACGCTCGTAGCTCGGCAGGTTCGGATCGACGTCGGCAGTCGCCACGGAAACGGAAACGCCCAAGGCTGCGACAACGCCCAGGACCAGGGATTTCTTGATCGTCATAATCATGCTTCCTCAGTTGGAATGGCGGTCACGAACAGGGCAGGCGTTCGAGCCGGTGCCGTTGATTCGCGGTGAGCAGTATCGGTCCGCCGGATCACAACGATATGACTGCAACATGACAATTCCGTGACAGGCGAGCCGTTCATCGGGACGCGGGTTCTTCCATGCGCGGAGCCTGCCGAACCGGACCCAGCTGCAGATCGAGACGCTCGAACTCGTTCACGCTCCCGGGGGCCTCGATCACGCGGAACCTTGCCGGTCGCAGACCCTGATCGGACCAGTTCCAGCCCGTGTATTCGAAGCGTACCCGCTCGCCACCGACGGGATCCCGGACTTCCAGGTGCAGAGGGCGGCCCATTTTGTCCATCTGCAGGCGGATGCCGAGGCCCTCGGGGCGCGTTCGCCCGACCCAGACGCGGTCATCGTCCTGATCGTCCCATTCGATCCGCCGCCCGTCGAACCAGATCCAGGGCGTCAGCACTGCCTCGCCGAGGGCCTGGGCCCTCAGCGCGAGTTCCGAGGATCGGGCTGACGGATGCTGGAGCCGGTAGAACCCCAGCCACCAGTATCCGCTCGTGACCGAGCCAGCCTCGACCTGATGCATCTCGTCGATCCAGCCCAGATGGCGAAGCCGGACCCGGCGGATCTGGGCCCACCACTGCCCGGGGATGCTGAAGGTCTCGGCCTCCACCGGTCTTTCACGTTCATCCTGGTCGTAGCGCATCCGGCCCCGCGCGGACCAGGACACCGGGCCCATGGAGTGCCCGCGGGCGATCATGCCCTGCAGCAACCGCCGCGCCGCCTCACCCGGGATCTGCGCCAGTACCTCGGCGGCTTTCGGCGGTGCCTGTTGACCGTGAAACTCCGCGACTCCCGCCAGGTAGCGGCCCTCGATCTGCAGGCGGATCCGACGCAGGCGCAGCCAGAGCAGGATCAGCACGGCGGAACCAAGCAGGCCGAGCACGAGTAGGAGAACCATGATTCCCCAAGGAGACATCAGACCGCCGAACACATCCTCATCCTCCAGCGTGAAAATCGCGGGTAGCGCGCGCGACCCATGGTTGCCCATGCCGCCGCACTCCATACAGCGCCTGCGCTTTCATCCTTCGGGGCGGCGTGTATCGCCATGATCGTCAGCTTTCAACGGAGCCCCGGGACTGGCTGCTCCCATTCCTCTCGCTCCACTGCCTCCTCGGGCTCGACGATCGCCAGGAGAGCGAGCTCGAAGACCAGCGTCTCCTCCGGGCCGATCCTGCCAGCACCGGCCCGTCCGTAAGCCAGTTCCGGGGGAATCACGAGCCGCAGTCGTGTGCCCACCGGAGTCGCCACCAGAACCTCGCGCCAGCCGGGAATCGTGCGCTCCACCGGTATCGTGGCCGGCTCACCTCTGCGCCAGGAGTTCTCGAACTCGCGGCCGTCGATGTGCCAGCCGCGGTAATGAACCTGCACCCAGTCCGTCTCGTCGGGCACCGGACCATCCCCCTCGGTGAGGAGTTCGATCTGAAGACCGTTATCGAGGGTCACCACTCCGGCGCGCTGGCGTTGCGCCATGCGATAGGCGCTCCCCTCCTCCGCGTTCATCTCGGCAAGCAGGATCCGGTCCTCGATCTGCTCCGGCGTGAGCCCGCAGGAACGCGCCCCCAGAAAAACCACGACCAGAGCCAACAGACTGAACAGGATGACTTTCAACATGAACCGCTTCCTCAGGGCCTTGCGAGCGCCCACTCCACCGCGCGCCGGCGCGCTTCCTGGATTAGATCCGGCTCAAGCTGCTCATCAAGAACCAGACGCAACTGGTTGCCGAGGGAGTCACCCTCGGCGGCCGCCAGGTTCGCCCACTTGGCCGCGGTCACCGGATCCGCATCAACGCCTTGGCCGTTGTAATACATGAATGCGAGCCAGCCCTGCATCTGTGCGTGGCCACTCCCGGCCCCGATCCGGGTGTAGTGCACGGCCATCGCGTCGTCGACCGGGTGTCCGCCGATGCCCTCGATGTAGAGGCGCGCGAGGAAGTACGATGCCAGCAGTTGCCCCTGATCCAGAGCCTCTTCGAGCAACGAACGGGCCTCGAACACGCGTTCGGGACTCATGCCACCCAGCGCATCGGCGATCAGCACCGAGGCCCAGGCAGTGCGAGCAGGGGCGTGTCCGGCCTCGATCGCATGGCTGAACCAGTATTCCGCCTGGTCGCGGTCGCGGGTCACGCCATCACCCGACAGGTACATCCAGCCGACCTTCATTGCGAAGTCATGCGCACCGGCGCGGGCAGCGCGGCTATACCAGTGCACGGCCAAGTCGCCGTCACGTGCGACCCCGTGGCCCTCGTCGTACATCCAGCCGAGATGGCTCATCGCAGTCGTCGAACCCGCCTCTGCGGCCTCCTCGAACGCGGCACGCGCGGACTCCCAATCCGGCGGGTCGAGCGCCATATAGGCATGCGCCCGCGTCTCGGGCGCGCCGGATTCGGCCGCAATCGCTCCGGACAGTAGCGCCCACAGCAGCATCACCGGAAGGAATACGCCGGCGGCCCCGGTCACGCGGTCACCCGCTCGGGATCCAGGCTCGGGTAACGCAGAATACCGGGTGGGAACGAACAGACGAACGTGCTGCCCTTGCCGGGCTCACTGTGGATGGTCAGCTGGGCACCGTGACGCATCAGCACGTGCTTGACGATCGCAAGCCCGAGACCGGTGCCGCCCCGGCTCTTGGAGCGACCGGTGTCGACCCGGTAGAAGCGCTCGGTCAGCCGCTCGATATGCTGTGCGCCGATGCCGATCCCCGTGTCACGTATCCGAAACTGGGCACCCGATGCGTCGGATGACCAATGCAGGTCGATCCGGCCCCCGTCCGGCGTGTAATTGATCGCATTGGCGAGCAGGTTTGCAAATGCGCTGTGCAGTTCCTTTTCGTTTCCCAGGACCATCAGGCCCGAGTCAGCTTCCATCGCAATCTGATGCTGGCGGGAGCCGGACAGCAAACGCCCCTCCTCCACGAGCACCCCCAGAAGCTGCGCCACATCGATCCACTGACGGTCGCGCGGTGCGCCGCCGGTCTCGAGCCGGGCCAGCAGCAACAGATCGTCAACCAGCGTCTTCATCCGCTCCGCCTGCTCCTGCAGCAATTGCACGGACCGCGCATATTCGGGGTCATCACCGAGTTCCTGGCCCAGTGTCTCGCTGACCCCGTAGATCACCGTCAACGGGGTACGCAGTTCGTGCGAGACGTTGGCGACGAAATCACTGCGCATGGTTTCGAGGCGCCGCAATGCGGTGGTGTCACGCGCCAGCAGCAGGTAGCGCTTCTTCGCATAAGGCACCAGCCGAACCTCCAGCCAGAGCCGACCATCCACGGGCGATGGCAGGGATATCATCCGTGCCTCGCGCGTGTACTGCGAGAGAAAGGTCACGAATTCGGGGTGGCGCACGATGTTGCTGATGCGCTGACCCTCGTCCTGTGGCCACCGCAGACCGAGCAGGTCCCGTGCCGCCTGGTTGCACCATTCGACCTGGTAATCGCCGGACAGCACCACGGTAGCGTCCGGCATCGCCTTGATCGAATCCCGGTAGTTCCGCACCAGGTTGCGGCGCCGCTGGTCCCGGTCGCGGCTCCGCTTGCGCATCCGGTGCAGGCCGTCGAAGACCTCGCCCCAAAGCCCCACGGATTTCGGCGGATCCAGCTTGCGAGCCAGACGCAGCCAGTGCTCGAGGCGCCGGAGATTGATCCAGTCCCAGACCAGGGCCGCGAGCGCCGCCAGTAACAGGACCAACAACCAGCGCCCCGTCAGAAGTCCCAGCAACAGCACCGCCAGCAGTGCCAGGGAGGCCCTGACGTAGACCATCGGCCATGGGTTTTGAGGTCTTATCGCCATCTGAACAACGTAGGCAACGGGGACATCAAAACCGCAACAACGGGGACAGATTTATAACTCTGTCCCCGTTGTGGTTAGCCCCGTTATCCCCTGCCACGGGTTCAGGGTTGACGGGAGAAACGGTAACCGGCGCCGCGGATCGTCTGCACCAGGGCATCGTGTCCGGAGTCCGCGAGGGCGATGCGGAGGCGGCGTATGTGGACATCGACCGTGCGCTCTTCCACGTAGACGTTGGTGCCCCATACGTTATCGAGTAATTGCCCCCGAGTGAACACACGGTCCTGGTGAGTCATGAAAAAGTGCAGCAGACGGTATTCGGTCGGCCCCATCTCCAGGGTTCTGCCGTTCCCGGTCACGCGGTGACTCACGGGATCCAGCCGCAGACCATCGACCTCCACCGGTTCATCGCTGCTCGTCGGTGTGGTGCGCCGCAGCACAGCGCGGATCCTCGCAATCAGTTCACGCGGGGAGAACGGCTTGGTGACGTAGTCGTCGGCACCGAATTCGAGGCCACGAACGCGGTCCTCCTCCTCGCCACGGGCCGTCAGCATGATGATGGGCAGGTTACGGGTATGCGGGGCTTCCTTCAGGGTACGCGCCCACTCGACGCCGCTGATGTCCGGCAGCATCCAGTCCAGAAGAATCAGGTCCGGCTGCCGCACCAGCATCGACTCGCGGGCCTGTTTCACATCGGCCGCCTC
>SKQM01000066.1 GCA_007119005.1 Thioalkalivibrio sp. | reverse complement strand
GGCCACGCATGGACGAACAGGCCCTTGATGCCGCCGATCCAGGCGCCTTTCTGCCGGGCCTCGGAGAGATCCTTCTTCTGACGTAGTGCCCACACGCCGACCAGGCGCCAGAAGATGCCCACGACGAAGATGATGATTGCGATCTGCATCGCGGGACCGCGTGCAAAGTCAAGGAGTGTCATGGCTACTTGCCTCCGGAGATTTTGTCTTGATTCCGACGGGACATGACGGCCGATGCCGCTCCCAGTGCCACCCCGGCCGCCGCAGCGATCGCGATGCCCTCTGCAGTGCCCCACTGACCGGCGGACAGCGGCTTGTAGAAGCCTTCCTTGTCCCAGAAGTTGGGTTCGGAGCAGCCGAGGCAGCCGTGGCCGGACTGGATGGGCCAGCTGACGCCCCCGTTGAACTTCAGGGTTGCACAGGCGTTGTGGGTGATGGGGCCCTTGCACCCGAGCTTGTACAGACACCAGCCGTTGCGTGCGCCCTCGTCGTCGAAGCTGTCGGCAAACAGGCCGCGGTCGTAGAACGCCCGGCGGTAGCAACGGTCGTGAATGGTGTCGCCGAAGAAAGCGCGGGGCCGTTTCAGGCTGTCCACCACGGGGAGTTCGCCGAAGGCGAGGAAGCTGGTCAGCACGCCGGTCATCACCTCGGGCATCGGCGGGCAGCCCGGGATGTTCAGGATCGGTTTGTCGGTGATGATCTGGTCGATGCCGACCGCGCCGGTCGGGTTCGGCTTGGCCGCGCCCACACCGCCGAAGCTCGCGCAGGTGCCGATGCTGACGATCGCGGCCGCGCCCTCGGCCAATTCACGCACCGATTCAAGATGGGATTGTCCGTGCGACACGGAATAGATCCCGTCGTCCTTCAGCGGGATCGAGCCATCGACGAGGACCAGGTATTTGCCCCAGTTTTCCTTCATCGCGGTCTTCAAGGCCTCGATGGCCTGATCTCCCGCAGCCGCCTGCAGCGCGTGCTGGAAGTCGAGCGAGACAAAGTTGAAGATCAGGTTCTCGACCGTCGGCGCAAAGGAACGGGTGAGCGACTCGATGCACCCGGTGCATTCCTGGTAGGCCATCCAGATCACCGACTGCCTACGGGCCTGGGCAAGGGAGTCGGCCATTGCCGGCACCATCGCGGCGGGGATCGCCATCGAAGAGGCGACCCCAGCGCAGAACTTGAGGAAGGAACGCCTGGAGATACCCTGGCGGCGCAGTTCCTCGCCTAACGTCAAATCGTGCTCTTTCATGCCGACCCCCTTGTGCAAGTCGTCGCTGGATTGCGAATGGTCAGTGGTGATTCGGGTCCAAATCATCGAAAAGTCGGGTAAAGCGTCCGGCACTCGCCTGGATATCCTCGTGGTGTGCCTCGAGGATCATCGGCACCGTGCCGATCTCGAGCTGCTGGGTGATCACGCGCTCGTCTTCGCCGAGATACTTCACCCACCAGACTCCGGGGAACGCAGTCTCGTAGACCTCGGTGGGGCCCGCGGCGTTGATTCTGGCCTCGACCTCGCCGCGTCCCAGCTTCTCTTCGAGCAGCTGGAAGTCCCCTTCGCTGAGGGGGAGGTTGGTGAGTTCGACGACCTGCCGGTCGCCGCCCTGGGAGACCGTCAGCAGGTGGTCGGCGATCTCTCGCAGCAGGGCGATTGCCAGGCCGGCCCGTTCCGGGTCGTCGATTCCCGCGCCGTTGTCGAGCTTGACGGGGATGTCCTTGAGGCTCATGCCTGCCACCTCCGGACGATTTCCATCACGGTGTCGCAGGCGTTGGGCAGCGCGTTCGCAACGGCTTCAGTCGGCCAGTCACCCCAGTCGAAGTCCTGAGGCTGGATGCCGACGAGCGCGCGGCGCCGGGGCAGCAGGCCCTCCAGCGCGGCAATGGCGAGCAGATCCGCGAGGCTGACTTCGTGCACACTGCTCTTGGGCCCGGTGCTCACGAAGTGATCCATCGCGTCACCCTCGAAGACCCGCACGGTCCCGGGCTCCGCTCCAAGTGCAGCGGTGTCGACGACAATCAGTGCATCCGTGGCAACGATCGCGTTGGCGAGGGTAAAACTGAGCGTGCCGCCATCCATGAACTCGACTTCGGGCATCCCGGCGTGGGTCTCGGCGAGCTGCTTGACGACATGCACGCCGGCGCCCTCGTCAGTCAGCAGGACGTTTCCCAGCCCCAGAACCAGCACGGTACCGGTCCTGGCGACGGGAGAGGGCGGAGCGGGTTCGGTCCGGTGTGTACTCGTGATCATCGATGCCCTTTAACTCCCGGAGACCGGTTGGATAAATCGCCGGGAATGCGCTTGGGTGTGAGAAAGCCACAAAACGTATGAAAAAATCAGGCTTCGCTTATGTTCCGGCACAGAATGCGTTAGTGGGTTTTTGCCGGCGGTGATCTAGATCACATTCGGCCCCTTTCCAGTGTGGGAAGGTTCTTCGCAGACGGGCGGGTGTCAGACTGTCCGCGCGGCAACCGACCAAACGGACCGCGTTCCGAGTGAGAGGGTGAAAACGAGATGTGCCTTGGTATCCCGATGCAGGTGCTCGAAGCGGGCGAATTCATGGCTCTCTGCGAGCGGCGCGGCGAGCAGCGGCAACTGAACATGATGCTGGTGGGGCCGCAACCCGTTGGCACGTGGGTGCTGGCCCTCAAGGACCATGCCCGCGAGATCCTCACTCCGGAACAGGCGCATCAGATCGACGACGCCGTCATGAGTCTCGAGGCTGCTCTGCGCGGCGAGACCGACCTCGACGGGTTCTTCAGTGACCTCGAACTGCCCTCGGCGGTCGGGCCTCCACGGTAGCCAACCATTGAACCGGGAAGCGGAAGCGGTTCGGCGGCAGCTGGAGGAGGTCTTCAGACGCATACAACATGAGCGCATGCGCGATCTGCCGTTGCTGCAGGATGCGCTGGCCGTCGAGGCCATCGGCTTCCGGCGCAGCGGGGGTGCCCGCGTCGGCGTTCTCATCACGCCCTGGGCGATGAACCTGTTGCGTCTGCCCGATGCGGATGCCATCCCCGAGGGCACTGTCGGAACGCGGGAACTGCCGCGCGGCCCGGTCGATTTCATTGGGGCCAGGGACGAGGGCATCGGTGCCTACGAAACCTGCTCGCTGTTCTCGCCGATGCATCGCTTCGAGAACCAGGAAGCGGCCCGGGCGGTCGCCTTCGAAACCCTTTCCCTCCTGCTGCAGCCGGGACCCGACCTGCGTCCACCCGAGCCTCAGCGGCGCGGCAGCGGGCCGCTGGCGGCCATTCGGCGCAATGTCGACCGTGATTTCGAGCGGCGTGAAGTTCTCCGCGGAGCCTTTCTGAATGACGACCGCGATTCCCGCTGAGGGTCGGGTCGAGCTGCGCATCGAGTGGGACGGGCACGCGGTACAGCGTGCCGAAGTCCGCTCGCGGCGCCCGCAGCCCGGAGCCTTGCTGGTCGGAAGGACCTCGGAGCATGCGCAGGCGGTCATCCCGCGTCTTTACAGCCTTTGCGGAGATGCCCAGTCGGTTGCGGTCGATGCCCTCGACGCGGTGCTCCGCATGGGGGGGCCGGACGACGCAGGGCTGGCGGAATGGGCCGAACGCATCCGCCTGGAAAATATCCGGGAACACCTGTGGCGGCTGGGTCTCGACTGGCCGCGCGCCGTCGGGGATCCACAGCAACCGGGGCCGTTGCGGGAACTGCTGGGAGCACGGACACGGTTCGCAGCCGACCGGCAAGCCGCCGCCGACTGGGCGGGCGCGACCTTCACGGGCCTTTTCGGGCGCGAGCATCTGACCTGGCTGGAGAATCCGGCCCCCGAATCCCTGGCGCAGTGGCTGAACGCTGGGCCCACGGCACTGGCGGCCCTGCTGGCGCGTCTGCAACCGCGCCTGACCGGCCTTGGGCGCTCCCGGCGGCCCCTGTTCCGCGCCGGCGATCTGCAAGCGATGGTGCATGCGGTGCTGCCACGGCTGCGGTCCGATCCGGACTTTCATTGGCGTCCCGATTGGGACGGGCAGGTCTTCGAGATGGGACCGCTTGCGCGTCAGGCCGTGCACCCGCTGGTCGCCGCGATGCTGGAAAGGCAGCGCGAGCCGGATTCCTGGCTGCGCGTGTTGGCACGGGTGCTTGAACTCGGGCGCGCGTTACACTCGCTGTCGGAGGCTGTTCCAGCCGGCCATGACCTCGCCTGGCAGTCGGGTGACGACGAAGCCGCGGTGGGGCTGGAGATGGTGCGCGGGGTGCTGCTGCACTGGGTGCGGGCGGGTCCGGACGGGATCCGTGACTACCGCATCGTGGCGCCGACGGAGTGGAACTTTCACCCCGAAGGACCCGCACAGCAGGCCCTGATGCAGCTTCAGGCCCAGGACGAGGAGCGTCTTCGGGAAGCGGTGACGCTGCAGGTAATGGCACTGGACCCCTGCGTGCAGTACGAACTGGAGATCGTCCATGCATGAGATGGCACTGGCCGAGGGCATCCTGCGGATCATCGAGGACCAGGCCGCCGCGCGCGGATTCGAGCGCGTGCTCCGTGTGCGGCTCGAAGTGGGGCGGCTGGCGGGCGTGGAGATCGAGGCGCTGCGCTTCAGCTTCGACGCGGTGATGAACAATAGCGTGGCGGAGTCGGCGGTTCTTGAAATCGTCGACATTCCGGGACAGGGTTGGTGCATGGACTGCGGCACCACGGTGGAGATCGCGGCGCTGTATGATGCCTGCCCGCTCTGTGGTGGTTACCAGGTGCACGCGACCGGCGGCATGGAAATGCGGGTGCTGGATCTGGAGGTGGACACGCCCGGAGTCGCACAGGCCGATAGGTCTCGGCGGCCGGGCTGATCCGCGCAGGTCGGGATTCAGTGGGATTCAGAATGGTGTCGGCGATCCGGAACGTGAGCCAGCGCAAGGCCTGAGCAGGCGGTTCGGGTTATGGTTGAGTGAACGGAAAGGGGCCGGGTCGCAAAGCGGCTGCGCGGTTCCGACATGCGTGGCGTCTGCATGCGGCTTTAACCCCGCGCGGCGACACCGGAACAGGGTTTCAGGAGGTTGCAGATGTGCACGGTATGCGGTTGTGGAGAAGGTGAAACCCGGGTAGAGGGCCGCCCTGTGGGCGCCCACGGGCACGAACATCGGCACGCCGATGGCACGGTGCACAGGCATCCGCACGAACACGGGCACGAGCATGGGCACGAGCATGGGCACGAGCACCATCATCACCACGAGCATGTGCATCGCCACGCCGACGGCACGCTGCATGTGCATTCGCACGACCATGACCACGAACACGGGCACGGCGCGGCGCACGATCACCTGCACCAGCACGCGCACACGCACCGCCACGCCGACGGTACCGAACACAGCCATCCGCACGACCACGCGGCGGAACACGGTCACGGGACTGGCCATGACCACGCCCATGAACACCCGCACGCCCACGAGCACCGGCACGCGGACGGCACCGTGCACGTCCATGCCCACGACCACGCGGGTCAGCACGGGCACGGTACAGCGCACGAACACCACCACGCGCATGAGCACGAACACCGGCACGCGGATGGGACCGTGCACAGCCATCCGCACGACCACACCGGGTCTCATGGCCACGACGGTGCGCACGACCATGAGCATCCGAACGCGCAGACTGCCGGTTCCGCCCACGGCGGTGACCTGCACTACGGACACGGGCCCGCACATGCCCATGCACCCGGGATGACCCAGGAGCGGATGATCCGCATCGAGCAGGACATCCTCGGCAAGAACAACGAATATGCGCGGGCCAACCGCGAGCGGTTCCAGCGTCAGGGCGTTCTGGCGCTGAACCTCGTTTCCAGCCCCGGCTCGGGCAAGACCAGCCTGCTGACCGCGACCATTGGACGTCTGCAGGGCCGCGTGCCGGTCAGTGTGATTGAGGGTGACCAGCAGACCAGCAACGATGCGGAACGTATCCGCGCGACCGGCGCCCCGGCGGTGCAGGTCAACACCGGCAAGGGCTGCCATCTCGACGCCCACATGGTCGGCCACGCCGTCGAGCACCTGAAGCTGCAGGGCAGGGGGCTGCTGCTGATCGAGAACGTCGGCAACCTCGTCTGCCCGTCGGCCTTCGATCTCGGCGAAGCGCACAAGGTGGTGATCCTCTCGGTCACCGAGGGCGAGGACAAGCCGTTGAAATACCCTGACATGTTTCACGCCTCCGATCTGATGATCCTGAACAAGATCGACCTGTTGCCTTATGTCGATTTCGATGTGGAACGCTGCATCGAGTACGCGCGGCGGATCAATCCGAAGCTCGAGGTGCTGCAGGTTTCGGCGCGCACCGGTGAAGGCTTGGAATCGTGGGTCGCCTGGCTGGAAAACGCGCTGAGCGGCGGCTCGCAGGTGGGTGCCGAGGACGAACTCGATGCGATGCGGCGGCGCATTGCGGAACTGGAGGCGCAGCTGGACGAGGCCCGGCGGGGGGGCTGAGCCGGCTGTTGCCATGCGGATGCTTCGCTGATGCCGGCGTCATCGCCTGGCGCCGTTCCCCCAACCCAACCCATCCGCCGCCGCATGCGCGTCCGCGGCCAGGTCCAGGGGGTCGGCTTCCGCCCCTACGTCTACGGCCTCGCCGTCGAACTGGGCCTCACCGGCTGGGTGTTGAACGACGCTGCCGGCGTCGAGCTCGAAGTTCAGGGCAACCCGCAGGCCGTCGACGCATTCCTGCGCCGCGTTTCCAACGAGGCGCCGCCTCTGGCCCGCGTTGATGCCCTGGACACGGTCGAGGTCGAGCCCGAACTCGCCGCAGCGGCCCACGCCTTCCGAATCGCGCCCAGCCGCGCCGGCGCGGTCCGCACCGGCATCACCCCGGACGCTGCGATCTGCCCGGCCTGCCTGGCCGAACTGTTCGACCCCTGGGATAGGCGTTACCGCTACCCCTTCATCAACTGCACGCACTGCGGCCCGCGCTACACCCTGACCCGCGCATTGCCCTACGACCGCCCGAACACCAGCATGGCGGCGTTCATCCAGTGCCCACCCTGCCAGCACGAGTACGACGATCCGGCCGACCGGCGCTTCCACGCCCAGCCGAACGCCTGCCCTGACTGCGGCCCGCGCCTGACCCTGTTGAATCCGGATGGGTCGCCGATCACGGCTACCGATCCGATCGGCGAAACGGTGCGGCGTCTCCAATCCGGCGAGATTCTGGCGGTGAAGGGTCTGGGTGGCTTCCACCTGCTCTGCGACGCCCGCAACGCCGAGACGGTCGCGCGGCTGCGGACCCGAAAGAACCGCGAGGAAAAGCCGCTGGCGGTAATGGCTGCGAACCCTCACGCGCTGCAGGGGCTCGTGGAAGCCGGCGACGCCGAACGGCAGTTGCTGCGGTCCAGCGACCGCCCGATCGTGCTGCTGCGCAAGTCCCCCGGCTGCGACGAAGCCCTTCCCGGTGTCGCGCCTGGACTCGCCTGGCTGGGCGCGATGCTTGCCTACACACCGCTGCACTACTTGCTGTTCCACGACGCCGCAGGCCGCCCCCCGGGCACCGCCTGGCTGGAAGCCGAAGACGCCGACCCCTGGCTGCTGGTCTGCACCTCGGCCAACCCCGGCGGCGAGCCACTGGTCACCGACAACGCGGAAGCCGTGCAGCGCCTCGCCGGCATCGCCGACGCGCTGCTGGTGCACGACCGCGACATCCTCGTGCGCTGCGACGATTCCGTGATCCGGGTCGGCGCCGGCGGCGCGTCGTTTCTGCGTCGCGCGCGCGGTTACACGCCGAATGCGATCCGCCTGCCGCGCAGAGGGCCCTCCGTGCTCGCGCTTGGCGCCTGGCTCAAGAACACGCTCTGCCTGACCCGGGACGACCAAGCCTTCCTGTCACAGCACGTCGGCGACCTCGACAACGCCGCGACCTGTCGCTCGCTGGATGAGACCGCCCGGCACCTGCTCGACATCCTCGAAATCCGCCCCGAACGCATTGCCTGCGACCAGCATCCGGACTTCTACAGCAGCCAACTCGCCGCCGCGATGGCGCAGGAACTCGACGTCCCGCTGATTCGCGTGCAGCACCACCATGCCCACCTCGCGGCGGTGCAGGCCGAGCACGGACTCGATGAACCGGTGCTCGGCATCGCGATGGACGGTGTCGGTCTCGGAG
>SKQM01000103.1 GCA_007119005.1 Thioalkalivibrio sp. | reverse complement strand
CGGCGTACTGATGGTTGCGGGGCTGTACATGTTGCTACGGTGACACGCTAACGATAACGGCGATGCGCACCGCCCCGAACGATGAGAGCGCACCCGCCGTACGGAGTGCGGCGGCCTGCCGCCGCTTTGCCCTGCAGGAGGCTCGCCTCCTGCAGCGGGAGCAAGCTCCCGCAATCCATAACCCGAACGGTGTCCTCGCGCTACAAAGCCAATCCGCGCTGGACGACGTCGGCGAGGTCGCGTGAGAGGTTCTTCCCGGCGAGTTCTTCCAGGGCCGCGCGCATCTGCGCAGAGCGACCGGGATCCAGGCGCTGCCAGCGGGTCAGCGGTTGCGCGAGACGCGCGGCCGTCTGCGGGTTCAGTGTGTCGAGGTATTCCAGGTAGCCGGCGATGCACTGGTAACCCGTGCCATCGGCCCGGTGGAAGTGCCGGTGGTTTTGCGCCATGAACGGCCCCAGCACCGCGCGCACCCGGTTCGGGTTGGACCAGCGGAATCCGGGATGGCCGAGCAAGCGCTCCAGCCTGCCGAAACCGTCGCCGACCTGACTGCCAGCCTCCAGCGCAAACCACTTGTCGAGCACCAGGGGATCGTCGCGATGTCGGCGTTCGAAGTCCGCCAGCAACTCGCCGCGCACGGGACCGGAACTCTCGTTGATCGCGGCCAGCGCGCCCATCGACAGGGTCTGGCTGCGGGCCTCCCGGTACTGCCGTGACGCCTCTTCCACCGCGCCCGTCGCGCCGACCGCGACCCGCAACGCAAGGATGCGGTTCAGCAGCCGCCGCTGGCCCATCGCCTGGGCGGTGAACGCACCGTCGTCCCAGCGCGCCCGGTCCGGGGCACGGGCCGCCAGCCGCTCGGCCAGCGGTTCGAACACCGCACGCTCGACCGCGCGGCGCGCCGCGTCGACTGCGACCGGATCGGCCCGTTCAAAGGACTCCATCAGCTCCCGGTGCGAGGGCAGCTCGAGCAACGCGGCCAGCAGTACCGGCTCGACGGCGGCATCCTCCAGCAGGGCCGCCAGCGCGGTAGCCAGCGCCGCCTCCAGCGACGCATCGACCCCGCCCTCGACGCGTGCGATCACCGCCCGCCGCAGCAGGGTCTGGGCCGCATCCCAGCGGGCGAAGGCATCGTCGTCATGTGCGCACAGCTGCGCGAGTTCCTCGGTCTCCTGCCCGGCGTCGAGCAGCACCGGGGCCGAGAAACCGCGCAGCCAGGACACTGCGGCCGGGGCCTCGCGCAGTCCCTGGAGATTGAACGACTGCGTATCTTCGGTCAGCTCCAGCACCCACTCGGTCGCCTCGGGTGCATCCCCCAGCCGCACCGGCAGCCGGCTTCCGTCGCGGGCGAGCAGCGCGACGCGAACCGGGACGTGCAGCGGTCCTTTCTCGCTCTGCCCCGGTGTCGGCGCTGTCTGCTGCGCGAGGTCCACCCGCAACTCCCCGTTCCTCGGGTCAAAGCGGGTGTGTGCGGTCAACCGCGGCGTGCCCGCCTGCGTGTACCAGCGCCGGAAGAGATCGAGGTCCCGCCCCGACACTTCGGCCATCACATCGACGAAGTCATCGGTGGTCACCGCCTGCCCGTCGAAGCGTTCGAAGTAAAGATCCAGCCCGCGCCGGAAGGCCTCGCGGCCGATCAGCGCACGCAGCATCCGGATCACCTCCGCGCCCTTTTCGTACACGGTCATCGTGTAGAAGTTGTTGATCTCCGCATAGCGATCCGGGCGGACGGGGTGCGCGAGCGGACCGGCGTCCTCGGGGAACTGGAACGCGCGCAGGCGCTGCACGTCGTCGATGCGCTTCACGCCGAACAGCGTGCAGTCGGTGGTGAACTCCTGGTCGCGGAAGACCGTGAGCCCCTCTTTCAGCGACAGCTGGAACCAGTCGCGGCAGGTGACGCGGTTGCCCGACCAGTTGTGAAAGTACTCGTGCGCGATCACGCTCTCGATGTGCACGTAGTCGTCGTCGGTGGCGGTGTCGGAGCTCGCGAGCACGTACTTCGCATTGAACAGGTTCAGGCCCTTGTTCTCCATCGCGCCCATGTTGAAGTCGTCGACCGCGACGATCATGTAGACGTCCAGGTCGTATTCACGGCCAAATGCCTCCTCGTCGTAGCGCATCGCGCGCTGCAGAGAAGCCAGCGCGTGGTCGCAGCGCTCGCGGTTGTGGTGTTCGACGTAGACCTCCAGCGCGACCTCGCGCCCGGAGCGGGTCGTGAAGCGGTCGGACACGCAGGCGAGATCGCCGGCCACCAGCGCAAACAGGTAGCTCGGCTTCGGGAAGGGATCTTCCCAGACCGCGTAGTGGCGTCCACCGGGAAGTTCGCCCGCATCCACCCGATTGCCGTTGGCCAGCAGCACCGGGAAGCGCGCAGCATCGGCCTCCAGCCTCACCCGATAGCGCGTCAGTACGTCCGGGCGATCCGGAAAATAGGTGATGCGCCGGAAGCCCTCCGCCTCGCACTGCGTGCACAGGCTTCCGCCGGAGACGTACAGACCCTCGAGCGCGGTGTTTGCCTCGGGCCGGAGGCGTGTCTCGATCGTGATCTCCGCGGTCTCGGGCAGGCCCGCCAACAGCAACCCTGCCCCGTCCTCGGTCACGGAATCGGCGTCCGGCTGCTTTCCGTCAACCTCCAGGCGCAGCAACTCCAGGTCCTGACCGTGCAGCCGCAGCGCGGCCCCCGGCTCGGTGCCTGCCACGCGGCGCACCCGGATGCGCGACTCGACGCGGGTTTCGGCCGGGTCCAGCGCGAAGTGCAGGTCCAGGTGCTCCACGCGCCACTCCGGTGCCCGGTATTCGCTGAGCAGGACCTGGGGGGATGCGGCATCCTTCATCACGACTCCTATTGCGATCAACAGACAGGTCACGGGCCAAGGCCGACCCCGAAGGGTTCCCGGGCGCCTGCGTAAACCACCTCGGACCCGGAAGCGGGCCGGGTGTTCCGATTGCCGGCACGCTCAAGACGTCCATGTGCGCTCGACGGCGGCCTTCCGTGGCCGCCGACGGCCGGCAATCGGAACACCCGGCCCGCCTCCTTCATGCGCAGGAGCCACGCGCGTTCACGAAAAGCCCGCGGGGGAGTTAGCATAACGCGCATGGAATGGATCGACATCTGCGCCAATCTCACCCACGAGAGCTTCAAGCATGACCTCGACGCGGTCGTGGAGCGTGCCGCCGGCGCCGGCGTGCGCTGGCTTCTGGTCACCGGCTCCGACGAGAGGGAGAGCGGGCGCTGCATCGAGCTCGCGGAGACCTATCCGGAACGCATGCGCGCGACGCTGGGCGTGCATCCGCATCACGCAAGCCAATGGCAGGACCGCACCGCCTACCGCTTTGCCGAGGACGCCGCGCATCCACTGGTGGTCGCGATGGGCGAGATGGGCCTGGACTACTACCGCAACCACTCCACACCCACCGCCCAGCGGCACGCGTTCGAGGCGCAGCTGGAACTGGCGGCCGACCTCGGTAAACCGGTGTTCCTGCACGAACGCGAGGCGAGCCGCGACTTCGGTGACATCCTGCAGCGATACCGCGACCGTCTGCCTGCGGCGGTCGTGCACTGCTTCACCAGCGATGGCGCAGCGCTGGACCGCTACCTCGAGATGGCTTGCCACATCGGGGTGACCGGATGGGTCTGCGATGAGCGCCGCGGACAGGATCTGCAGGCGCTGGTCCCGCAGATACCCGAGGACCGCCTGCTGCTGGAAACCGACGCCCCGTACCTGCTGCCGCGGACCCTGCCGAAAGGGTTGCCCCACGGGCGGCGCAACGAACCGTCGTTCCTGCCCCACATCGGCGAGCACGTGGCGCGGCTGCGCGGCACCACGGTCGACGCGCTCGCCCAAGGCACCACCGCCAACGCGCGGGTCTTCTACGGTCTCGCGGAATGAGGGAAAAACCCCGGCACACTCCGCGTTCCTTCACGTTGACTTCGTGGCGTCGTGACCTTCGTGGTGCACTGAGCCGAACGCCCTCGAGCCCGCAACGGTCAATTGCCTTGAAGGCCGGTGCGGGTATGCTTTAGGGCAAACCTCGCCCCCGGATCCGATCAGCGATGACCCAACAGCAGCGCATTACCGACAAGCTTGAGCAGCACTTCCATCCCGTGCACCTCGAGGTGGTGAACGAGAGCCATATGCACAGCGTGCCCCCCGGCTCCGAATCGCACTTCAAGGTCACACTGGTCAGCGAGGCCTTCGCCGGCCAGAAGCTTGTGGCCCGGCACCGGATGGTCAATCAGGTGCTCGCGGATGAACTGGCCGGGGGCATTCACGCGCTGGCTCTACACACGCTGGATCCCGAACAGTGGTTCGAACGCGCCGGACGGGTGCCGGATTCCCCGCCGTGTCATGGTGGCGGAAAGCCCTGAACACGTGACCGCGGCAACACTCTGGGCGCAGGGCGAACCGGAAGGGGCGGCGCGCCGCTGGAATTCCGCCGCGCCGCCCGAACACGGCCTCATCAACCTGCTCGCAAGCCTGGAACGGGGGTTGGGCAGCGAGAGCCCGCTGAACCCCGCATTCCCGCTGCCCGCGCTTCCGCCGGAAGCGGTCTCCCGGCACAGCCACGTACTGTTCTGGCTGATCGACGGCTTCGCGCTTGATTACCTGAGTCACACACCCGCGCTGCGGACCGACCTCTTCCAGCAGATCGAGACCGTCTTCCCCAGCACCACCGCGAGCGCCATCACCAGTGTCTTCACCGGCGTGAGTCCTGCGCAGCACGGTCTGCTCGGCTGGCGCACCTATCTGCCCCATCCGCAGCGGACGCTGACGGTGCTTCCCGCACGGGAAGCGGACCTCGGCGGCAATTCCGCCGCACTGAGCACACTGGAGCTGCAAAGCCGGATCCACCCCCCGCTGCTGATCGAGCGACTGCCGCGCCGAACCACGATGATCTCACCGGCCGCGATCGCCCATTCCTCCTACAACCGCCTGATGAGCGGCTCGGCGACGGTGATGAACTTTCGACGTCTGGAAGAGCTGCCGGCATTGCTCGGAGCACACGTGAGGGCCAGCACCGGCGTTCCCCACTACACCTACCTGTACTGGTCTCACCTCGACCACCTCGGGCACGAATTCGGCCCAGACAGCGCGCAGGTACGCAATCATCTTGCGGAGGTGGATGCCGTTTACGCCCGGATCCTCAGGGCGTTGGAGGGAACCGGTGCCCTGTTTCTCACCAGCACCGATCACGGCATGCGCACGGTGTCGCGACGGCTGAACATCCGCGACGCCCCCGGGGTCAGCGCCTGCCTGCGCCACCCACTGACGGGAGAACCCCGTGCCGCACTCGCCCACGTGAAGCCGCACCGGCACCGGCAATTCCGCCGCGCGATCCAGGCAGCCTACGGGTCCAGCGTCGAGCTGATCGAAATGAATGAATGGCTGTCCGGCAGGGCCTTCGGCTCTGGCAGGCCGCACCCGGAGCTGCAGGCACGCGCGGGCGATTATCTGCTGTTTCCGGACGCCGACAGCTACCTGGTCGATCCCGCCGGGGACGACACTGGACCCGAGTTTCGGGGTGCGCACGGCGGACTGACCCGGGAAGAACGCGAGATTCCGTTGTTTCGCCGGGCCTTCGAATCGACCCCGCACACCGGAGGCTCGCAAGATCGGCTTCCACGACGCGCCTGAGGAAGGGAATGGGCAGGCGGGGGCGGAACCGGGGTAAAATGCATGCGGTCATCGACAGCTAGCGAGGTCCGCGATGAGCGACATCACCGAAGAAACCTACAACAACGCGGCGCAGAAACTCATCGACCTCGCCAACACGCTCTCCTCCGACGGGCATTCGCCGGACGTGCACGAGGTGGCCGATGGCCTGCTGGCAGGCGCGATCCATTTCTGGCTGTACAGCCGGCAGCCCTGCGGCGATGTCTTCTGCGAGTCCTGCGCGCCGTTCAGCGATCCCGAAAGCCGGCTGGCGGTGCTGCACGAACTGGTCGATGAGCTTGGGCGCGACAGCGAGTATTTTCACGCAGCCACGGATACCCCGGCCGGGCACGCCTGACGCAACTGGCAGGGAAACGCCGAACACAGCGAATCCGCCCCAGGATTGATCCGCACAGGCGAGGCCGAGTCTTCCGCACCCCGTTCGTCCTGAGCCTGTCGAAGGACGCCTGCCGAGGCGCCTGGATCGTCAGCGACCCGACGCCGCAAAGAGCCCGTCCAGCCCGGATTGCCGAAGCTTGCGCTCGGCGAGACGCACCGCGCGTTCCAGGGCACGCTGCGGCGCTTCGCCCGAAACCAGCGCGTCGATCAGGCCGGCGTTGAAGCTGTCGCCGGCGCCTCGGCTGTCGCGCACCTGCAGACCGGGCTCCGGCGTGCAGTGATGCACCTGCCCGTGCTGGGCGAGCCAGGCGCCACGATGCCCCCAGGTCAGCGTCTGCAGCGTTTCCGTCCGCGCGGCCGACGCCGCCTCGATGAACGCCTCGGGTTCCGACACGCCCTGCGCCTGCACCCAGCCCCGGGAGTACATCAGCACGTCTGCGAGCGGAAGACTCTTCTCGAGGCCCGCGCGCGGCTTCTCGAGCTCCAGCGACACGGGTTGATCGACCGCTGACCTGCGCACCGCGCGCAGCAATGCCGGGAGTTCTGCCGGGTTGCGGCCTTCGAAATGAAACCAGTCGTAGCCTTCCAGCCCCTGCTGGTCCAGGACCTTCGCGCCGAGTTCGGGCAACTCCCGGTCGTGCACGATCGTGCGGCTTCCAGTGACCCGGGAGCGCAGGATCCAGGAAGTCGGGGTCCTCCCGGGAAGCCGCACGCAGCGCTCGATACCGACCCCGCGCGCGCTCAGCCATTCGAGCAACCGGTCCCCCTCGGGGCCGACCGCCACCGCCGCCGCCAGATCAACCCGATGCCCCGCCTGCGCGAGCAGGTACGCGGTGTTCGCTGCGTTGCCTCCGGGCAGAGTCTCGCTGCCCAGCGCGCGCTGCTCGGAATCCTCCTCGGGGTAGGCATCGACGTCCACCACGTGGTCGATGGTCGCGATGCCGGTTACGAGAATACGGGCCACGGGGCGCTCCCGGTAAAACCAGCCGTCAGTTTACCGGGATGGTCGGCATTTGCGCCCACGCGCCTTACAATGCCGGGCAAACCGCAATCGGGGGATAGCGATGGCTGGGTACGAATCCGCACAGGCTGCCGAACAGGCTTTCTACGAAGCATTCGAACGGGGCAGTATCGCGCTGATGACCCAGGTCTGGGCCGACGATGCGGACATCGTCTGCGTCCACCCCGGGGGCGAGCGGTTGCAGGGCCGCGAAGCGGTGCTGGAGAGCTGGGGCGAAATCCTGGCCGCGATGCAGGATGTGGTCGTCCGGGCCACCGACGTGGTGGTCCTCGGTCACGGCAAGCTCGTCGTGCACCACGTGCGCGAACAGCTGTTCGTGGACGGGCAGCGGCGTGGGGTGATCCTCGCAACCAATGCCTACCGGCTGACCAGCGAGGGCTGGCAAATGGTGCTGCATCACGGGGCACCGGACCCCTCGCCACCCCCGGCACTGGAATCGGCCGGACTGCACTGATCCGGATGAATTCACCCGACCAGGCGCGCGCGGCCTATTACGCGGCCTTCCGGGCCGCGGACATCGAGGCGATGATGGACGTCTGGGCGGAGCGGCCCGACTTCGTCTGCCTGCACCCGGGCAGCCAGCGGGCACACCGGGGTGTCGCGGAAGTGATGGAGAGCTGGCTGCTGGTGTTCTCGAGGGAACTCAACATCGGCATCGAACCGAAGCTCGTCGCGCGCTACGACAGCGGCGACCTCGCCTGCCTGCTCACCGAGGAACTCGTCACACGGCCGGGCGATCTGACGCCAACCGGTTCGATCTTCGTGACCCAGACCTACCGCAAGCTGGAACGCGGCTGGCGCCTGGTGCAGCACCACGCCTCCCACGGACGGCGCGCGCCCCCGAATCCGGCCGGCGTCTTCGTGGCCAACGGCGGCCGCCAGTCGACCCACTGAACCCGAGGCCGCTCCTACGGTCGCGAGTGGGAAATGGGACAAAGATCCGGGCGCTGGGCCCGCAGCGCGTCGCAGGCGGCCTGCACCGCTTCACGAACCCGCTGGGTGCGACCCTGCAGCACGATCGTCGCAACCTCCTGATACAACGGATCGCGCAACTCGAAGAGTTCCTCGAGG
>SKQM01000044.1 GCA_007119005.1 Thioalkalivibrio sp. | reverse complement strand
TCATCGAGGCCGTGCGGGTCCTGCGCCCGGGATCGGAGTTGGAACTGGGCCACCGACTCGATCGCGAAACCAGTGGCTGTCTTGTGCTCAGCAAGAGCCGGCGGGGTTTGAGGTCGTTTCACGAGGCACTGCGCGTCGGAGCGGTGTCCAAGCGGTACCTCGCGCTGGTGGCCGGACGCTGGGAAGGCCCGCCGCAACGCTGCGATCTGCCGATCACACAGGAAAGGGACGGCGGAGGACGCAAGCGCATGCGGGCGGTGGAGCCGCAGGACGCGGAGACTGCGCGCCCCGCCAGCAGTCTGTTCACCCCCCTGGAACATTACGGACGGTTCACGCTGGTGGAAGTCGAAATCGGGACCGGAAGAACTCACCAGATCCGCGTCCATGGTCAGGCGCTGGGCCACCCGGTCGCAGGCGATCACGACTACGGGGATCCGGAGGCCAACCGGGCCGCGAGAACGGCCGGGCTGCATCGGATGTTTCTGCACGCGCAGGCGATCCGTTTCCCCGACGAACGCGGCGAGGAGTTGCTGTTTTCCGCACCCTTGCCCGACGATCTCCAACGGGTGCTGCAGGCTCTCGCGGGAGCCGGTCGATGATTCCACGCAGTGGTCGGGATGCACTGGCGCTGGTCGTGTTCGACTGGGACGGCACGCTGATGGATTCGATCGCGCGGATCGTGCGCTGCCTGCACCTTGCGATCGACGCGATCGGTGCGGAGCCCCGGACCGACGCACAACTCCGCGATATCATCGGCCTCGGCGTACGCCAGGCCACACAGGCTCTCTACCCGGGTGCCGACGAGGCCTTGATGATGGCCCTGACCCGCGCCTACCGGCTGCATTATCTGGAACGCGACACCACGCCGACGCCGCTGTACCCGGATGCGGAGGCGACGCTGCAGAAGCTGGTTGACCGAGGGTTTCTGCTGGCGGTGGCCACGGGGAAGTCCCGACGGGGGCTCGACGAGGCCCTGGAATACAGCGGGTTGGGTGGGTATTTCGATGCGACGGCGACCGCCGACGAGCACCCGTCCAAACCGCATCCCGCCATGCTGGACCACTTGCTCGACCGGCTGGGGGTCGATCGTCGCGACGCGGTGATGGTCGGTGACAGTGCTTACGACCTCCAGATGGCGAACAGCGCCCGGGTTTCGGGCGTGGGCGTGACCCACGGCGCGCATGATACGGAGCGCCTGCGCCGCTGCGGGCCGGTGGCACTGATTGGCGCACTCTCGGAATTGCCGCCCCTGTTCGGTCCGACGCAGGACTCGACCTGAATTTCAACGGCGGATTGTTGTCACTGTCGGTGCCCGGTCCGATGGTCCGGGCCTTCGGAAATCCCGCCGGTACGCCCGGCGAACCAGCAACCAGATCAGGATAGATGCATGGCCAACGCAAACGTGGAAGACAAGTCGAACTGGGAACGGGAGACGGTGGAGAAGCTGCTGCTCGCGCAGGTCACGGAGCAGCGCCGGGCGCGGCGGTGGGGCGTGTTCTTCAAGCTGCTGGTGTTCATTTACCTGTTTGCCCTGTTGTTCCTCGTGCGGGGAGCGGACCTCGGGCTGTCCGATCTGTTCGACCGTGACAAGGAGCCCAAGGAACACGTGGCGGTGATCGACATCGAGGGGCTGATCGCCAGTGCTGCGACGGTGAACGCGGAAGACATCAACAAGGTCCTTCGCGAAGCGTTCGAGGACGAAGAGACCTCGGCGGTGATGCTGCGGATCAACAGCGGCGGCGGCAGCCCCGTGCAGTCCGGCATGATCCACGACGAAATCCGCCGGCTGCGCGCGATTCACGAAGACATCCCGGTCTACGCGGTGATCTCCGATGTTGGCGCGTCGGGCGCCTACTACATCGCGGTGGCGGCCGACCAGATCTATGCCGACAAGGGCAGCATCGTCGGCTCCATCGGCGTCCGGCTCGACAGCTTTGGGCTGGTCGGTTTGATGGACAAGTGGGGCGTCGAGCGCCGCCTGTTCACCGCCGGTGAGAAGAAGGGTCTCCTCGATCCGTTCCTGCCGCTGCAGGACGAGGAGGTCGCGCACGTCGAGGGCGTGATCGGGCAGATCCACGAGCAGTTCATCAACGTCGTGCGCGATGGCCGTGGGGATCGCTTGAGCGAGAACGAGAACGAGAACCTTTTCAGCGGACTGATCTGGACCGGGGTGGATGCGTTGGAGCTGGGGCTGATCGACGGGCTGGGCGACGACCGGTTCGTTGCCCGGGAGGTGATCGGGATCGACCGTATGGTCGTCTTCAAGCCGAAGCGTACTGCGCTGCAGTTGCTGCTGGAGGATCTGGGTATGTCGATCGGCAACCGGATCCTGAACTGGCAGATGACGCCCCAGTGGCGTTGACGCGAAAGTCCCCGTTCAGTCGTCGAGGCGGGTGACGCGCGCGATGATGCCGACCGCAGGGTGGTCCAGGTAGAAGAGATCCTCACCCGAGTTCATGCGCTGGCTGCCTCGCACGGGTACCGCCGGAAACGCCTGGGGATCCATGCTGACCGCCTGCGTCGCGTGGAAGATCAGGTCGGTCTCGAGATGCAGGAAGCGGCCCACCCAGACCCGCAGTCGACCCTCGAGTTCGTAGCGTTCGTCCTGCGGGGTCAGGGGGCGCAGGCCGGGGGCGGCGACCGGCTGTTCGCCGTTTGCCTCCGGAGACTCCGGGCTTCTGAGCCCGAGATAACGGCCCTCCTGCAGACGGATCCAGGGCGTGGCGTCAAATCCCCGGCCGATCTGGTCCCAGGCGAGGCGGGCCAGCACGCGCCCGTGCCCGGAACGCTCGATGCGGTTCGCGACGTTGTCGAGTTCAAAACCCTCGAGCGAGGGACGGATCGGCCCCTCGCCGATGCCGAAGCCCGACAGGTCCGGAACCAGCGGACGTGCTACGGCGTCCATGAACGCGCGGCTTTCCGGCCCCAGATGTTCGAAGATCACCACCTCGATCCGGTAGCGCCGGCCGACCTGCGTGGCGCCGGTGCCCGGTATCAGGCCGAGCAGAAGGAGAGCGGCGACGCGGGTCAGGAAGCGCCGGCGGGATCGAGGGGTCGTGGGCATCGGTGGTTTCCTCATGCGACTTTGCGTTCAGGCGCGATTTCGTGAAGCAGGCGCTCGACGGCCGATACGCGAGCCTCCAGGGTCTTGATGTCGGCGTGGAAGCGGAAGGCCTTGTCACCGTCCAGCCGGTAGCTTTTCGGATCCGACTGTACCAGCCGGATGAGTGCACCGACATCGATCCGCGGCTGCACGTCAAACAGGAACCGCCCGCCGCCGGGTCCCAGCTCGAGTTTTCGGATGCCCAGCGGCAGCAGGCGCAGACGCAGCCCGGTTGCGGCCATCAGGGCTCGCGCGGGTTCCGGCAGCAACCCGAAGCGGTCGATCAGCTCGACTTCGAGCTCTCTTAGCGCAGCCGCATGCGGTGCGCTGGAAAGGCGTTTGTATAGGATCAGGCGGGTGTGCACGTCGGGCACGTAGTGCTCGGGCAACAGCGCGGGAAGCCCCAACTCCACCTCCGTCGTCGTCGCCGCGGTATCCGTTTCCGGCATGTGCCCCGAGCGCAGGGCGTTCACCGCCCGGTTCAGCAGATCGTTGTAGAGCGAGAAGCCGACCTCCTGGATCTGGCCGCTCTGTTCGGCCCCAAGCAGTTCGCCCGCGCCACGGATCTCGAGATCGTGGCTGGCCAGCGTGAAGCCGACGCCGAGGTCCTCCAGCTCGGAAATGGCCTCCAGGCGCTTGCGAGCGTCGGCCGTCATCGCCTTGGGCGGCGGTGTGAGCAGGTAGGCGTAGGCACGGTGGTGCGATCGGCCGACGCGCCCGCGCAGCTGGTGCATCTGCGCGAGCCCGAGCTTGTCGGCGCGGTTCATGATGATGGTGTTCGCGGTGGGGACGTCGATGCCCGTCTCGATGATGGTGGTGCAGACCAGCACGTTGAAGCGCCGGTGGTAGAAGTCGAGCATCACTTGTTCGAGTTCGCGTTCCCGCATCTGGCCGTGGGCGATGCCGATGCGGGCCCCGGGCAGCAGTTCCTGCACCCGGTTCGCGGTGCGGGCAATCGTCTCGACCTCGTTGTGCAGAAAATAGACCTGACCGCCCCGGCGCATCTCGCGCAGGCAGGCCTCCTGAATCACCGCATCGTTCCACTCGCTGACAAAGGTCTTGATCGCCAGGCGTTCGCGCGGCGGCGTGGCGATGATCGAGAGATCGCGCAGGCCAGCCAGCGCCATGTTCAGCGTCCGCGGGATCGGGGTGGCGGTCAGCGTCAGCATGTCGACTTCGGCGCGTAGCTTCTTCAGTGACTCCTTGTGGCGCACGCCGAAGCGCTGTTCCTCGTCGACGATCACCAGGCCGAGGTTGCTGAACTCCAGCCCGCTCTGCAGCAACTTGTGCGTGCCGATCACGATGTCCACCTTGCCATCGGCGAGGCCCTGCAACACGGCCGCCTGGTCGCGCGCACTGCGGAAGCGGGACAGGGACTCGACCCGTACCGGCCAGTCCGCGAAGCGGTCGCTGAAGTTCTGGTGGTGTTGCTGGGCCAGCAGCGTGGTCGGCACCAGCACCACCACCTGTCGGTGGTTCTGGACTGCAACGAAGGCCGCGCGCATCGCGACCTCGGTCTTGCCGAAGCCGACATCCCCGCAGACCACCCGATCCATCGGCTGGCTGGCGGCCATGTCCGTGAGGACGGCGTCGATCGCCTGCGCCTGGTCGGCCGTTTCCTCGAACGGGAAGGCGGCGGCAAAGGCGTGATAATCCGGCGTCTCGACCTCGAAGGCGGTTCCCTCACGCGCGGCCCGCCGGGCGTGGATCTCAAGCAGTTCCGCCGCGACGTCGCGCGCCTTCTCCGCGGCCTTGCGCCGCGCCCTTGACCACTGTTCGCTGCCCAGCCGGTGCAGCGGTGCGTGTTCGCTGTCGGCTCCGGTATAGCGGCTGATCAGGTGCAGGGAGGAGACGGGGACGTAGAGCTTGGCCTTGTCCGCGTATTCCAGCGCAAGGAATTCTCCCGGCTGACCGCCGATGGTCAGGGTCTGAAGCCCCAGGTAGCGCCCGACGCCGTTTTCCTCGTGCACCACCGGCGCGCCGATGTGGAGATCGCTCAGGTTCTGGATCACCGCATCGGCATCGCGGGTCGGCCGACTGCGGCGTCTCGACTGCATCGCGCGGAGTCCGAACAGCGCGGCCTCAGGGACCACCGCGACCTCGCCCGCGAGCTGGAAGCCTTCGGTCAGTGCGGCGACGGTCAGCATCGCCGGTGCATCCGCGGCAAGGAATGCGCTCCAGTCCGCGGCCGGCTCGGCGTCGATGCCCTGCTCGCGCAGCAGGGTGGCGAGAGCCTCGCGCCGACCGGCCGATTCTGCGGTCAGCAGCACGCGCTGCCGCCCGGCGAGGAAAGCGTGCAGACGCTCGCCGGACTCGGGTCGGCCATGCTGGATGTCGAGCTCGGGCAGCGGTGCGCAGCGGAACGGCACCTGCCGACCGCGTGCGGGCGGCAACGGGGCGGGGTTCGGGCCGATGGCGATGCCGGAGCGACGGCCGAGGGACTCGGTCAGAGTGTCGAGGCCGAGATACAGTTCCTCGGGGGGCAGCAGCGGGCGCTCGACCTGGTGGCGCAGCTGCTCGTGGCGGGAGGCGACTTCCGCAGCGAAGCGGACAGCGGCGCCGGCGATGTCGCCGAACTGCACCATGCGCGCGTCGGGGCAGTAGTCGAAGAGGGTATCGAGTTCTTCGAAGAACAGCGGGAGATAGGACTCGACGCCCGCCGGTGCCAGTCCCTCGCTAACATCGCGGTAGACCGTGTGGCGGGACGGATCTCCGGCGAACCGCGCCCGGTAGCGGCCGCGGAAAGCCTTGATCGACTCGGGGTTCAGCGGGAACTCGTGGCCCGGGAGGATTTCCAGCATTTCCAACCGCCCGGTCGAGCGCTGGGACTCCGGATCGAAATGACGGAGGGAATCGACCTCGTCGTCGAGGAACTCGACCCGGACGGGCAGATCGGCTCCCATCGGGTAGACGTCCAGGATCTCCCCGCGCATCGCGAACTCACCGTGGGTGAGCACCTGCTGCACGGGCTGATAGCCCGTGTCGGCGAGGGCCTCGCGCAGCTGCATCCGGTCCAGACGCTGTCCGACCTTCAGCACCAGGCACTCACCCAGCAGCCACTGGCGCGGCGGCAGACGCTGCATCAGCGTGGCCACCGGAACGATCACCAGCCCGCGCTGCAGGGCGGGCAACCGGTACAGCGTGCGCAGGCGCTCGGAGACGATGTCTTCGTGTGGCGAGAAGACGTCGAAGGGCAGGGTCTCCCAGTCGGGCAGTCGCAGCACCGGCAGGTCGTTGTCAGCGGCGAAGAACGTCCACTCGGCGACCCACTGGTCTGCGGCCTCGTTGCTCTCGGTCACCACCAGCAGCGGGTGGTCGATCCGCCGGGCGGCCTGCGCAAGCGCGAGTACCGCGGCGGTGAATCCGAGGTCGGTCCAGGTCTCGAAACCGGACGAGGGGAGGCGCCCGGGGGTCAGCGGGTCTCGGGCGGCGTCGGGCATGATGGGTTCGCGCATGGAATGTGGCGCGTCAGTATACCGGTCCCCGGGGCGAAAGGCGGGGTTCAGTCGATGTAACGACGGAGCAGACCCGCGTAGGCGTCGATGCGGCGGTCGCGCAGGAAAGGCCACTGGCGGCGCACCCGCTCCGTCTGTGCGGGATCGATCCCGGCGCGCAGGATCTCGACGGTCTCGACTCCCGCCTGGGCCAGGAATTCGCCTTGCGGCCCGACGACGAAGCTCGATCCCCAGAACTGCGCGCCGGCGGAAGCACCGGAGAGATCCGGCTCGAACCCGGTGCGGTTGCAGGCGAGCACGGGCAGGTTGTTGGCCACAGCGTGGCCGCGCTGAACGGTGATCCAGGCTTCGCGTTGGCGTTCCTGCTCGGTCTTCGCGTCGCCCGGATCCCAGCCGATCGCGGTCGGGTAGATCAGTACTTGCGCACCCGCGAGCGCCATCAGTCGGGCGGCCTCCGGATACCACTGGTCCCAGCAGACCAGCACGCCCAGTCGCCCGACCGAGGTGTCGATCGGCTCGAACCCCAGATCGCCGGGCGTGAAATAGTATTTCTCGTAGTAGCCCGGATCGTCCGGGATGTGCATCTTGCGGTAGCGGCCGACGAGCCCGCCGTCGCGTTCGAAGACCACCGCCGTGTTGTGATACAGCCCCGGCGCCCGCCGCTCGAACAGCGAGCCGACCAGGACCACCCGATGTTCCCGGGCGATGGTGGCCAGCGCATCCGTGGAGGGTCCGGGGATCGGCTCGGCACGGTCGAATTCGGCGGTTGCCTCGGTCTGGCAGAAGTAGGGGCCGGTGTGCAGCTCGGCGAGCACCACGAGTTGCGCGCCGCCGCGGGCAGCGTCGGCGACGGCCGCCGCGGTATCGGCGAGGCTGGTCTCCCGGTCGGCGGCATTGCGATGCTGGATGAGTGCGACTTGCATACGGGTGTCGTGATGGGGCTCAGTGTGGCAGTACGCCGGTCGGGAACTGCATGGTCAGGCAGTGGAGACTGCCACCCTGCCGGATCAGTTCACGGCAGTCGATCCCGACCACGATGCGGCCGGGGAATGCCGCACCGAGCCGTTCGAGGGCCACCGCGTCCGCGGGATCGTCGTAGACCGGGACCAGCACGGCCTGATTGATGATCAGAAAGTTGGCATGGGTGGCGGGCAGACGTCGCCCGTCATCGAAGATCGGGGCCGGAAGGGGCAGCGGGATCAGCTGATAGGGCTCACCGTTCCCGGTCCTCAGAAGCGCGAGCTCCTCGATCATCCGCGTCAGTTCCGCGCACTGCGGATCGCCGGGATCGTCGCAGTCGACGTGGGCGATGGTCGTGGGGTCGCAGAACCGGGCGAGGGTGTCGATGTGGCCGTCCGTGTCGTCGCCCTCGAGGTGGCCGTGTTGCAGCCAAAGCACGCGGGTGGCGCCCAGGTGCTCGCGTAGCCGCTGTTCGATCGACCCCTGTGAAAGGCCGGGATTGCGGGTCGGGGTCAACAGGCACTGGCGGGTCGTCAGGAGGGTTCCCGCGCCGTCGGATTCGATGCTGCCACCCTCGAGCACGAGATCGACCTCCCGCACCGGGACGTTGCCGAAGCGCCCCTGTGCGGCCAGGTTCCGGGTCAGACGGTTGTCCTGGTCCGCTGGAAACTTTCCACCCCAGCCGTTGAACACGAAATCCAGGAGCAGCGGCTGATCCTCCTCGATGACGGTAAT